>NZ_JBHFNP010000085.1:0-148458 GCF_041929235.1 Microseira sp. BLCC-F43 | reverse complement strand
CGTCTGCATTACGGCTGCCGCTACACAAAAGGCGCATACGGCTGCAATCCGCTATAATATCGTTGACCGTTGCTAAGGAATTACGACCTGTAGGGGCAATTAGCAATTACCAATTACCAATTACCAATTACCAAGAACTGCACACATATCCACTTCTATTGCCCCAATTACCTTTTTTCAATCGGGACATAGGGCATACCGCGATCGCCGGTGTAAATTTGACTGGGGCGGAAGATGCGGTTTTCTGCCAGCTGTTCGTTCCAGTGTGCCAGCCATCCGGCGACGCGAGCGATCGCAAATATCGGCGTAAACAAATCCGTCGGTATCCCCATTTTCCGATAAACCAACCCGGAGTAAAAATCTACGTTCGGATAAATTCCCTTATGGCTGAGTTTTTCCTCTACCACCCGCTCTAACTCCAGGGCGATTGCGTAGTATTTGTCATCGCCAAACTTTTCAAACAACTGTTCTGCCAGCTTTTGCAGAATCGTGGCGCGCGGGTCTTTGACTTTGTAAACTCGGTGTCCAAACCCCATAATCTTGGATTTGCGTTCGATGCAATTCTCGATGTAGGGGCGGACATTTTGCACCGAGCCAATTTGTTCTAACATCTCGATTACTTCTTCATTTGCCCCACCGTGCAAAGGACCTGCTAGGGTTCCCACGGCTGATGCTACCACCGCATAGGGGTCCGTTAACGTTGAAGCGGTTACCCTGGCGGAGAAGGTCGAGGCATTCATTGTATGCTCGGCGTGGAGCGTCAGACAAATATCGAAAATTCTGGCTGCCAAGGGGTCTGGTTCCCGCTCGTTCAACATGTACAAAAAGTTGGCAGAATAGTCCAAGTCATCGCGGGGTTGGATCGGGTCGTTGCCTTTCCGCATCAGTTGGAACGCCGCCACCATCGTGGGAATTTTTGCCATCAACCGCACGACTGCTTGACGAATGTACCCTGGATCTGGTAATGCGCGCCGCGAATAGAACAATCCCAAAGCCGCAGCGGAAGCTTGCAGCGCATCCATTGGGTGACCAGTTTCGGGAAAGCATTTCATCATGTCCCGGATGCGGTATTTGATCCGGCGGTGGTAGCAAATATCATGCTCGAAGGCTTGGAGTTCTTCCTTGGTGGGAAGGAAACCCCAGATTAACAGGTAAGTGGTCTCAATGAAGGTACTTTTCTCTGCGAGTTCTTCGATGTTGATGCCCCGATATTCCAAAATGCCCTTTTGTCCATCGACGTAACTGATACTGGATTGGGCAGCGGGGATGTTTTCTAAACCTGGTTTGTACTCGCAAATAGCAGTCATGTTGCCAGCCGTGGGAGGAGAACACTACACTCAGGTTACGTTACCAGAAAACTTGGGGGGCGATCGCATTTTCACCAGGATTATTTAATACATCCTACAGCAGCAGCCTGGGCGCTACGAGCCAGAACAGGTAACTATGACCCACAGGCGAACCAGTTTCCGGCAATGTCAACCCGATAACGCCAGCTTTTTTGAGAATCAAACTCCCACGGGGACTCCCCCAAACCAGGGTTTCTGCCCAATTGCTCAAGTTAGGTTCGTGACCCACCAGCGCCAAGCAACTACCGCCTCCCTGGTGCCAGGTTTCTAGCCAGGGAAGCCAGTTATAAATGTCACCATCTAATCCTAAATAATCTGATTCTTCCACCTGGGATGATAGACCAGCAGTTTGCAAAATCAGGGCGGTTTGGCGCGCCCTCGCCAGCGGACTGGTTAAAATCAAATCGAAGTGCAGCTTTAACTCAGAAAGTCGCTTTGCCATCTTTTTGGTTTTCTGCGTCCCCTCATCGGTCAGCGGACGCTCCTCATCGGTTTCGTAGCTTTCCGGCGCTGCTGCAATCCCGTGGCGAATTAAGTAAAGTTCCAGCATATTTCTATTTTGAATTTTAGATTCTAAATTTTAGATTGAATCTCAAATCTGAAATCTAAAATCTGAAATTCCCTACTTATTTACCAGGGGATTATCCTTCGGGTTGACCAATTTCAGCAGCTTTTGTTTGATTTGGCTATCAAATAGCTGCCATTTCATCCGCGCGTACTCTGGATTCTCGTTGCTACCGCCCAAAAAACCCATCGGGATTTCAAACCCACCCGCCATCATGCGTCCGCCGCCGAAAAAGCGTCCCTGACTATCTTGACCAAACGCTTCTTTGATAAATTCATCCGGGTCTAAAGTCAGCTTAGTGGTTCGCAGCGACCCAATTACCACTTCCAATTCTTCATCTTCGTCGTGAACGATGCCGTATACCACTGCCGTGTGGACGTTTTCTTCTGTCACTAAAAAGTCTGCTGCTTGGGGAATGGCATCGCGGTCATCGTAGCGCAAGTAACCCACCCCAGCAATGGAAAAGTTATTTTGCACCACGCGGTTTTTCAGACTGCGCTCGATCACGTCCATCACCCGACTAGACCGGGTTGCCTGTAGCACGGCATTGAGCAACTGATGGTCGTAAAATCGACTCAGATAGGCTGCGGCTAAAAATTCCTCTTCCTGAGCTTGCCTCAAACCGTTGGTATCCGACCGCAAACCGTGCATCAGGGCGGTAGCGCACTTGACGTGATCGCCGACACTGCTATCAAAAGACAGCAACCCCGCTTGCAGGTATTGGGTCATAATCGTGGCAGTTGCCCGGATATTGGGGCGGATATCGGCAAATTCCGCCTGCAGATCGGCTTGCATCTGATGGTGGTCGATCACCACTATAGTGGGAATCCCCGCTTGCTGCACCAAAGGCATTAACTGGCTGGTCGTTCCTTGATTATCAATTAAGACAAAGCCGCTATAGGCGGATAAATCTTTATTTTTGAGCGTTTGGCTCGTCCAGCGTTGCGCCGGTAAGTTAGTAAGCTTAACCAGGGCAATATTTTCTTGATGGGAGAGGGCGCCCGCATAGACGATGTCGCACCCGATATTGTATTGCTGGGCGATTAATTTATACGCCCAGGCACAAGAGAGGGCATCGGGGTCTGGGAAATCTTGCAGAATCACGATTTGACGCTCATCCCGGTGTCGCTCTAACGTTTGCTGTAGTAACGACGCCCTTTCCCCAGCCAGATTTTTTGCCGGTGACCATCGCTGCTCGGTTTGGATTTTGGTCTCAGCGGGCAATGGCGTCGTCGCACGATCCTTGACTGCATCGGTATTTTCTGCTACTGGAAGCGCCTGTGCTACTGTCAAACGGTCGAGCTGCTTCAGGGAACGAGATTGCATAGGTTCTGGGAATATAAATGTATGGTATAGAAACTTCACTAAACTCGGCGCGCAAGTGAATTGCTATACTTAGATCTTCGCAAAAAAATCGGTAAACAACATACCTCCACCGGGCGGCTATAACCGTACACCAGAGGCGAGAAAACCCTCTACATCTCCCCTTTAACAAAAAACCTGCACAGGGGGTGCAGGTTTGTTAAATGCCGATCACATATTTGCGCCACTCTTGATGCGAACCGCTCTTGAGATGTTTGGCGACTTCAAAGTATAGACTGCTATAGGGTTTGCGGGGCATATATCTCAGGGGCATGTTGGCTTCGACGGGGGTGCGGTTTCCTTTTTTGATGTTACATCGGACACAGGCTGTGACCATATTTTCCCATGTATCGCCGCCGCCGCGCGAGCGCGGATTTACGTGATCCAGTGTTAAGTCGTCACCCGTATAACCACAGTATTGACAAGTGTGGCTATCTCGATGCAATATATTTCGGCGGGTTAAAGGAATTTCCTTGTAAGGCACCTGGACGTAGTGTCGCAGTCGGATCACCGTTGGTAGCGGATATCCGGAATAAACGTACTTGCCGTTATGCTCTATTTGTTCTGCCTTTCCCTTAATCAATAGAATGACCGCTCGACGCCAGCTAGTGATGTTGAGTGGTTCGTAGGAGGCATTTAATACCAGAACCTTGCCCATTGGGTAGCGATAGACAAAAGCTTTTATGAGTGATGGTAACACAGTACCCTCTGTGTCTGTCATCTTTATGCAGGGGAAGAGGGAGGGGAGACGCTAAGGACGCTAAGGAGGGGGAGACGTGGGGAATGATGAAGGTAGGAGAAGATGGGGAAGATGGGGAAGTCATTACTTCTACTTCGTTATCTCCCTCATCTCCCTCACCTCCTCCACCTCCATTATTCCTTGCGTCTCCCCGTTCCCGCGTCGTAGGGTCCTCTTCCCCTCTGCCCGATTCCGAGTGCTTTCAATACTTCTTGGTCAATCGCTGCTAGCAAGCTCTCTGAACTTGAATATAATCCGGGGGTGTAAGCGCGGGAACTTACGCCTTGCTGGGTTAACTCGCAGATTTCCCAGTCTTGTCGATTGGTTAAATCCCAAAGCTCTACCGCATCAGCGGGGTCAAAACCCGGTTGTGCAATTGTATCACCCTCGAACAACCATTCGCAAACAATGCGCGTTTGGTTCGGACTTTGGGGCCATAATGTATGAAACATTACATAATCCGGATGAAGGCTGAGCAATAAATTGGGGAAAATTGAGTAATAATAAACTCGTTTTAAGTCTTCTCCTCCCACTTCGCCTAAAGGTTTTCCGCAACGCTTGCCGCTGATTGTCAGACTAAGGGCGCTATCGTTAAGTTTCATAAATCCTCCCAGGATAGCGCCAGAAAATAAATCGTTTTCGCCGCTGCGATAGAAAGACATTTGAGCAAGTTTTGGATGCACGAGGGGGCAATGATAGCATTCGGAATAATTCTGAAGGATCAGTTTCCAGTTTGCTTGGATGTTGTATTCGATGCGTTGAGCAACTCGAAGTTTGGGCAAATGCCACTGAGTAAATTTATTAATTAACGGCGCAAAGGCGTTGGCGAAGGGTTCTGGATTGGGTGCGAGGTTAAGAAAGAGAAATCCTTCCCATGTTTCTATTGCCACCTTGTGCAGCGGGTAATCTTCTTTGCAGAAATAGTCTAATTCGTTCATTAATGGTGCTGCATTTAATTCTCCGTCTAAGTTATAACTCCAACCATGATAGGGACAGGAAATTGTCTTGTTAAAAGTTCCTTGAGATTGCTGGCATAAGCGCGTGCCGCGATGTCGGCAGACATTATAAAAGGAGCGCACTTCGCCGTTGTTGCTGCGGACTATAATAATACTTTCAGTGCCAATATTAACGAGCAAGTAGTTACCTGGGTGGGGAATTTGTTCCCCACGTCCGATGCATAACCAGCGAGAAGAAAATATGCGTTCCCTTTCTCGCTGGTAAATTTCTGCGGATGTGTAGTATTCTCCCGGTAGGGTTTTCGCACCTGGTATTAAGGTTGATGCTGTTTTGTGAAATTGGGTCATTGGTAATTGCTAATTGCTAATTGCTAATTGCTATAATAAATATTTTCTCTCATTCAGCAAATAAGTCTTCATTTCGCCTTTGCCTTTGACTTGGATGATGCCTCGGTGTTGAAAATGATACTTATGCTGTAATAATTCATAAGTGAAACCAGTTACTTGGATGTGACCGGGGATGCCTTGGGATTCCATACGACTGGCAATATTGACCGTGTCGCCCCAGAGGTCGTAAATAAACTTTTTAATACCTATGACACCTGCAACAACAGGACCGCTGTGAATGCCGATGCGGATGTTTAAGGCGATGCCGGTGGTATTGGTAAAGTTTATGACAGCTTGTTGCATGTCTAGCGCCATTTCTGCGATCGCTTCTGCATGATCGCCCCTCGGTATCGGTAACCCAGAGACTACCATGTAAGCATCGCCTATGGTTTTAATTTTCTCCAATCCATGCCGATCGACTAAATGGTCAAAGGCAGAAAATATTTGATTGAGTAAGTTTACCAATTCTTCTGCACTAATTTGGGATGATAGTTGGGTAAAGCCAACAATGTCGGCAAATAAGACGCTGACTTGATCGAAGCTATCGGCGATGGAACCTTGCTGTTGTTTGAGGCGCTGTGCGATTGGTTCTGGTAAAATATTCAGCAGCAGTGCCTCGGCTTTTTCTTGTTCGAGGCGCAACGCTGCTTGAGCTTTTTTGCGATCGCTTGCTTCCATCGCCAAGGACGCCATATATCCCAAATAACTGGCAAAGTTTTCTTCTTGCAGCGTCCACTCGCGGGGATATCCGACATGTTCGTGACACAATACTCCCACAGTTCGTTTACCCAACCGAATCGGCACATCCAACATCGAGTATATCCCCAATGAAGGTAGATAAGACGCCGCAAACTCGCAAGTGCGAGGATCGGTATGTGCATCATTGGCAGCGATCGCTCGTTCTGCGGTTTCCAATGCTTTAAAATATCCGGGATAGTCACTTTCACTTAACTCAAAATTTTTTGCATGTTGGTTTGAACTTAGTTGGTACAAATCTACGCAGTGAAGCTTTGAGGCATCTTCATTGTAAAACCAAACGCTAACTCGCTCGACGCCCAAGGTAAAAGCTGCTGTTTCGGTAATTTCCCGCAATGCAGCATCTAAATCTCCTTCGTATAGAGGATGGCATTTTGATAATTCCATTAACGCCAGTTGTTGCAGTCGTAACTTGATTTCGCTTTCCTGTAATATTCCTTCTGTCAGCTTGCGTTGGGCAATATCTTCGACAGTACCTTCGTAGTAAAGTAAGACCCCCTTGTCATCTTTTACCGCGCGTGCGTTTTCCGATATCCAGGTAATGCTGCCATCCTTGCGATAAACTTGGGACTCAAACTGAGATATTGTATTGTGCTTTTCCATCGCCGCGATAAATTCGCTACGCCTGTTTGGATCTACATAAACTTTTAGTTTGATATCGTCGATGCTGGCGATTAGTTCTTCTGGGGAAGAGTATCCATAAATCCGCGCTAAAGTAGGATTGGCGCTGATATATTTTCCATCCGGTGTTGTTTGGAAAATCCCATCGGTGGAGTTTTCGTAGATGCTGCGAAATTTTTCTTCTGCTGACTGGGTCGATAATAATGCTTGCTGTAGTTTTTCTTTAGCTGCGCTGACCGTTTTAGCTGAATTGACTAATCTGATAATAATATACGCCGAAATTGTGCCGATTATAACTACATAAAATAACGAAAGCAGCATCCGGTATAAACTGACTCTTTTTAAAGCTTTTTCATAGTATTGATTGTAGACTTTGTAAACTTCTTCGCTGCGGTGCGAAGTCGGCTGCGATACTATCTTTTGTACTAAATCATCGACTTTAGGCTTCTTTGTTAGAATCGTTTTTCCATGTAATATGACTCGATCGATATCCGCACCGTTTATCTTGTCAGAATACTGACTTCTAGTTGTTAATAGCACCCCCAGTTGTCCCTGAATTTGCGGTGCGAGTTCTTCACTGGGAGTTAAGTTATAAATTAAAACATCTTTTAATAAATTTTCCAACTGGTCTGCGAGTCTTTTATCCCCCCTTTGGGATGCTTTTTCAGCTAATTCTGTAGTTAACGTTGGAAAATAATAAAGGGAATTTTTTAAAATCGATTCTTGGGATTTGAATTGTTCTATCAGTTGCTCTTTTTGTCGATAAGCTTCCCTTTGCAATTCTAGAAGCTTTTTGATTTCAATTTGCCCCAATCGCTCGATAAAAGTAGGTATTTGATTTAATTTTTTCTGTCTTTTCTTCAGTTCGGCAAAGTTATTAGCCAGTGGGTCGTAGTAGGTTAGCAGTCCAGAGCGAGATTTAACCACATCCTGATTTAGCAGGGCATCTATTTCTTTAATCCGCAGTAGATTGCTGGTAAAATTATCGTGCTGCTGGAAATCTAAATTCCGGGCTTGATTAAACAGAAATACGAACAGACACAAGGCAAGCGAAATGAGGAATATTAGAATAAAATTAAATAACTTCATAACGGCTTCCCTTGATATTCCCCCGTCAGAGTTGTCAGAAACTTGACGATCAAATCAACTGTTTCTTTTGACAACTCGCGTCCCAATTGATATTTAGCCATAATCGCGATCGCTGACTCGAGGGTTGCGGCTGAACCATCGTGTAAATATGGCGCAGTCAGGGTAATATTCCGCAGGTTAGGAACTTTAAAAACATATCGATCTTCTGACTTTCCAGTAATGTTAAACCGTCCGAAGTCTGCTTGAGTAATATTGCCGCGATCGGTAAAATAATCCCCCATTATTCCAAACTTTTGAAACAGATTTCCCCCCAGATTCACTCCCTGGTGACAGGAAACACAACCATAAGTTTTAAACCGGCGATATCCGGCTTTTTCATCCTCATTAATGGCGCTAACATCGCCGCGCAAAAATTTATCGAAGCGCGAATTAGGAGTAATCAGCGAACGCTCAAACGTTGCGAGCGCATCAATAACGTTGTCGGATGTAATTCCGTCCTTATATATTTGGTTAAAAACTCTTACATAATAGGGCGATCGCTTCAGCTTGCCGATAATTTCAGCCCAAGACGAAGCCATTCTTTGTGGGTTTTTGATAGCACTATCGAGATGTTCTTCTAAAGTCTCGGCCCCTCCATCCCAATCTTGTCTAAAATTAAATCCGCTGTTAAATACAGTAGGCGAATTAACAGAATTTATTACCCCATTAACGCCAATTGAACGCACCAATCTATCTACACCACCCGTACTCAAGTTGTGGCAACTAGCACAGGAAATAGTATTTGTATGGGATAGTTGGGGTTCGTGGAAAAGTGTATCCCCCAGTGCTACCTTTGTTTTATCCTGTTGCACCACGCTCTCAATTGGTTGGATCGGTTCGTTGACCGTACTGACTTGGGTTACCCTATTGTCAGCGGTTTCTATCTGGGGTTCCTGCCTGTGGTATGTTTGCTGCCAAAATGCAATCGCGATCGCCATCGGTACAATCGCCACCAATATGATAGAAAACCGTCTAATTAATCGTTGATTGAAGTAAAACAACATGGGTAATCGGTCATGGGTAATGGGTAATGGGTATAATCAAAAACTAACCCCCCAGTTGCCTTACTTGCAAGGTAAAAGAGAGAATAATAACTCAAGTTGCTAGTTAATAATTGTGACAGCGGTAATTGGTAATTGGTAATTGGTAATTGGATTAACAGGGTTTTGCCGTCAGCAGTCAGAAACCCGGTTTCTGCGGCGATTTCTCGCTGTCAAACGCACGATTTTTCCGAGAAACCGGGTTTCTTTGGCGTCAAACCCACGATTTTTCCGAGAAACCCGGTTTCTTTGGCGTCAGAAACCGGGTTTCTGCGGCGATTTCTCGCTGTCAAACGCCGGATTTTTCCGAGAAACCGGGTTTCTTTGGCGTCAAACCCACGATTTTTCCGAGAAACCCGGTTTCTTTGGCGTCAGAAACCGGGTTTCTGCGGCGATTTCTCCGTGTCAAACGCCGGATTTTTGCGATCACCTTAGTTTCTTTAAGCAACTTACGTTAATAGCACAAAAGGGTTGATTGGGTTTGAACCCAGCTAAACTAAGGGAATTTCTTGTTCTAATAGCTAGGAGGCAAGAATAGGAACTTTTTTCCCAATTAGCAGATAAGTCGTCATCTCGCCTTTACCTTTGACTTGAATCGCGCCTCGCTGCTCAAATATATAATTATCTCGCAACCGCTCGTAAGTTGACTCGGTTACCTGAATGCACCCAGGTATTCCTTGAGATTCCATGCGGCTGGCAATATTGACAGTATCGCCCCACAAATCGTAGATTAGTCTTTTAATGCCAATTACCCCGGCAACCACGGGACCTGTGTTAATGCCGATGCGGAGGCTAAAAGCTTTACCATGTTTGGTGGTAAATTGAGCGATCGCTTCCAGCATATCCAACGCCATTTCGGCGACAGCTTCGGCGTGATTCGTTTGGGTTAACGGCAGTCCTCCCGCTACCATATAAGCATCCCCAATGGTTTTGATTTTTTCCAACCCATGCTGTTCTGCTAAATTATCAAAGGTTGAGAAAATCTCGTTTAACAGCGAAACCAGTTGCGTTGGCGGAATTTCAGAGCAAATCTGCGTAAAACCAACCAAATCGGCAAACAAAACGCTTACCTCTGCAAAGCTGTCCGCGATAGTATCTTCTGCCAGTTGTAACCGCGCGGCAATCGGCCCTGGCAAAATATTCAATAGTAGGCGCTCGGATTCTTCCTGCTGAAAGCGCAAAGCTTCTGCTACTACCTTGCGCTCGGTAACATCTTCAACCGTGCCTTCATAATAAAGCAGGTTACCCTCGCTATCGTACACTGCACGCGCCGTTTCTGAAATCCAAATCGTGCTGCGATCCGCGCGATAAACTTGCGATACAAACCTTGACACGGTATCGTATTTGTGCATTGCAGCAACAAACTTAGTATATCGGTTGGGGTCAACGTAAACTTGCTCTCCGATGTTGGTAATCTTTGCCATCAGTTCTTCGGCACAGCGATAACCGTATAGTTTAGCCAAGGCGGTGTTGGCGCTAATGTAGCGTCCGTCAACGCTACTTTGGTACATTCCCTGTGCGGCGTTCTCAAAAATCTGGCGATATTTCGCTTCTGCTTGTCGCAGTGCTTGTTCAACTTGCTTGCGAGAGGTAATGTCGCGCACAACGGCACAGAGTACTTGCTCGCCACCGGATAAAATCAAGCTGGCAGATACTTCTACTTCCAATAAGGAACCATCGCGACGGCGGTAGCGCTTCTCGCCGATCAACAGGTGTTGTTCGGCTAGGATACGTTGAATATTATGGTGGATGCTTTGGCGATCGCAGGCAATAAAATCGTAGATTGTCAGGCTTAAAATATCGTCAGAGTAACCCAAAAGTTGCCGAAAGGCGGTGTTGGCTTCTAAAATGCGTCCTGTTTGGGCATCAAATAGAAAAATACCTTCCGAACTTTGTTCGATGACGGCGCGGTAACGTTGTTCGCTTTCCCGTTGCTGGCGCTGGGAATCTTCCAATGCTGCCAGCATACTATTAATCGCCTCCGCCAAGCCGGATAATTCATCGTTCCCAGGCATCGATAAGCGCGCTGAAAGGTTGCTACACTTACTTATGCGACTCACGCCAGCACTCAAACGCGCTATCCGAAATAAAACTAATCGTTCCACCAACAACAAGGTAACGCCACCAAAGATCGGGATTGCCACCAAAACCGATAGGATCAAATAGCGTTGGCTCCTTTGACCAAGCTGGTAAATGTTTCCCTCGATTTCTACCCGCAGCAATAGGGCTGGTTTGCCGTAGATGTCGTTGATAATCGTATAGCCTGCGATCGCTCCCCCCGACAGGGAACGAACTAAAATCGGGTATTGGACATATTCTCTTTTTCCCTGGTTCTGCAATTTCTCATTTACCAAAGCCTTTCCCACTGCTTGCAAGTCGGGGGGCATTTTGTCATCATCCATCCGGTAGATAGTCACCGCCGAACCAACAGTTCGAGTTAATCTTTTAATTGCCAGCGCGTCTAAATAGCGCCCAAAAATCACCGTTCCTCCCATCGGCGCTGTCGCTTTACTGGTCAAAATAGGGTGGGAGGTAATTTGCAAAATCCCTTGCTTCACCAGCAAGATTCTTGAATTGGCATGTACCAAAAGCGGGTGATTGGCAGAAAGACGCCGTTGCCAGGAATTCTGGGAAGCAGCTTTCTGCACTTGATGGGAGGAAGTGGGGAATTGGTATAACTCCTTTGGCAGGGGCGAAATTTGCCGCTTTTTCAGATCGAACCCGCTGCCAAAGACAATTTTACCGGAGCGATCAACGTACAATACCAAGTTAACTTTTAGGCCAGCCAGGGTTTCTCCTATCAGATGCGATTCGATCTCATCTTTCTTCCCATTTTCGATCAAGCTGTATATTTTATCCCAAGCAGACCAATCGACAAACCGGGAATTAAAGTCTTGCTGGTTTTGCGCGAAAATACTCAAAACTTCCTTAACGACTTGACGGGTATGCTGTTCCTCTGCTTTCTGGATGCTGCGCGATAAAATCGTTGATGAAGCTGCGTACAAACCCCCAATCAACCCGACAACTGTCGCGCCTATTACCACTATTATTTTGTGTCGCAGACTCATGAAATCTCAAGGCCCCTCGTGCTTGCAAGACCCGTTTTATCGCTCTTCCACCGTGCTTTATTTATCATTTTGTCCGAAAATTGCACAGAAAACTTGCGTACTATTGCGGATCTAAACTCTTCTACTCTTTAGGACTTACGCGCAAGTTCCCGGTTTCTATGAAAAATCTTTGGTGGGAACCGAACCAGAGATCGACGGTCGAAACCGGGTTTCTGGCAAGGACCTTGCGTAAGTCCTACTCTTGTGTAAATACCGCTATGTCGATAAACTGCCTGGTTAATCCAGCTAATCGGAAGTAGGGATAGACAAGGCTTGCATGTCACTAAGAAAACGAAATCTGAGATCTGTAGTTAAAGCTTGCCCCTACACCAGCCAAAAATGGGCGCAAATAGAGGAGTGAACCGCAATGTTAGACGATCTAAATACCCCTGTCAGT
The DNA here is from genome assembly GCF_041929235.1 of Microseira sp. BLCC-F43. Classification (NCBI taxonomy): domain Bacteria; kingdom Bacillati; phylum Cyanobacteriota; class Cyanophyceae; order Aerosakkonematales; family Aerosakkonemataceae; genus Microseira; species Microseira sp. BLCC-F43. The sequence goes on along the minus strand of NZ_JBHFNP010000085.1, from coordinate 136,054 downwards.
TCAAGTATTATCGACCGGGATACCCCGCCAAAAAAGACCGACCGAGTAGAAATTTCACCCCTTCACAGCATCAGCGCCAGAGAGCATATTCTACAACAGGAGATTAGCTCAAACGAGCTGCGCGAACGCGCCTGGGTGGAAATTGATTTAACAGCTTTAGCCCATAACGTGCGACAAGTCAAGCGTTTGCTATCGGTGAATGCACAACTAATGGCGGTGGTGAAAGCGGATGCTTACGGTCATGGCGCTGTGACTGTCGCCCAAACTGTCTTGCAACATGGTGCCACTTGGCTGGGAGTCGCAACAATTGGCGAGGGCATCGAACTGCGAAAAGCTGGCATTGATGCACCTATTCTTATATTAGGGGCTACTCATTCCCCAGAGCAAATTCGCGCGCTGGCTCATTTTTCGCTTCAACCTACCCTAGTCTCCCCCCAACAAGCGAGGGTGTTTGAACAAACTCTCAGTTCCCTGCATCAATCCGTAGGAGTACATGTAAAATTAGATACCGGCATGTCGCGTCTGGGCGTGCTGTGGCAGCAGGCGGTAGAGTTTTTACAGCTTGTTTCCCGCTGTCCCCACCTGCGAATTGCCAGTATATATTCGCACCTGGCAACAGCCGATAGTCCCGACCCAACGGTGATGCAACTGCAACAGCAGCGGTTTGAGAAGGCGATCGCCAACCTGCGCGCCGCCGGAATAAATATACCCCGCCTGCACCTAGCCAACTCCGCTGCCACCTTCACCGCTCCGCAATTACACTACGATCTAGTGCGGGTAGGCTTGGGTATATACGGACTTTACCCAGCACCCCACCTGCAACCAACGATTGACCTCAAACCCGTTTTACAAGTAAAAGCACGGGTTACCCAAGTAAAAATTATTCCCCCAGGAACCGGCGTTAGCTACGGTCATCAATTCATCGCCGATCGAGAAATGCTACTGGCGGTAGTTGGCATTGGCTACGCCGATGGCGTCCCCCGCAACCTTTCCCAAAAAATGAAAGTCTCTATCCGAGGTCAGATGATACCCCAAATAGGAGCAATCACGATGGATCAGTTGATGCTCGATGGGAGTGCGATTCCTGACTTGCAAGTGGGCGAGGTAGTTACCCTCTTGGGACAAGATGGCAATAATTTTATTTCAGCCGATGATTGGGCTGCCACTTTAGGAACCATTTCCTGGGAAATTCTCTGCTCATTCAAGCATCGCCTACCCCGCGTCGCCGTGAGCAGGTGAGCAGGTATGGTGTCAACGATCCTGGTAGGGGCACGGCATCAATCAGCGCCTGCCCTTAACGAGAAGGTTTTCTCCTGCCGTGCCCCTACAATCAATTTTGGCTGGCTCAGTGCAGGTGATACCGAATCCGTCTGCATCGGAATTATAGACGTTTTCCATCGTGTCAACGATCCTGGTAGGGAACATCAATCAGCACCTGCCCTCAACGAGAAGGTTTTCTCCTGCCGTGCCCCTACAATCAATTTTTTCTTTGCGTCACCGCTCTCCCTTGTCACCGCGTCCTCTTCAAAATCCCACCTGCCCACCTGCCCTAAATCTATCTATGGGTCTTTGATAGATATCGTTTGATATGCTATCCTACATGAGTCTAACTAAGAATCAATGTTAAACAAAAGGCGCTCAACTCTCCTTTGTCAACATGGGGAGAGTAGCGCCAGTAGTTGATTGCATTTTTCTGTGGAAAGACTAATAAATGAGCGATGCCAAATTTACCATGAGTAGATTTGGTTGTCTCGCCTCCAGAAAAAATTTTTGGAAATAGGGGCGGGTTAGATCCGTATGACTGTGGGGAAACAGCTTGTATAGGATAACCCGTCCCGATGGAATTAAAACTTGTTCAAGCGCCAACTTGAGCGAGTTTTTTTATGCGACTTCAGCCGGAAGGGCGAGCAATTCGGTGTAGAGTTCGCTCAGTTGGGCAGCAACGCCATCCCAGCTGAACATTTTTTCTACCCGCTTGCGGGCATTCTGACCCAAAAGACTTCGCCATTCGGGGTTAGAGAGAATCGAGTCGATTGCAGCGGCAAACGAGACTTCATCCTGGGGCGGACAGAGTAAGCCAGTTTCTTTCGACACAACGGTGAATTGAAGGCCGCCCACATCGCTAGCGACGACGGGGATGCCGCTTGCCATTGCTTCGATTGCTACTAAGCCAAAAGGTTCGTAGTGACTGGGAACAACGCACACATCGGCAGCACCGTAATAGTACGGTAATTCTTGTTCGCCGATGCGTCCGGGGAAGCTGGTGAACTGACGCATACCCAACTCGTTGACAATACCCTCGATGCGATCGCGCTCAATGCCATCGCTTTGACCGGGACGAGAACCGCCGCCGATAATCAGATGGATATCAGAACGCAGTTGGGAAAGATTGACAGCACGCACCAAGGTTTCAATTCCTTTGCGGTAGTCAAAGCGTCCTACGTATAGCACCACCTTGGCATCCGGGTCGATACCCAGTTTGGTGTGCGCCTCTTGACGTGCAATCGAACCATACCGACGCACATCAGTACCGCAGGGAATGATATCGATATTGCCTTTGGTGGAAACCATCGTCCGCATGTGTTCTTTTTCCTGGGGACTGGTAGCGACAATCCGATTTGCTGTTTCCAATACCGCCTTTTCCGTCGCTAACCGGGTTGCGGCAATCAGGGGAATTGTGGTTACCGACTGGTACTTCACCGCACCCAAGGAGTGGTAGGTATGAACCTGCTTGCTGCCTTGAATTTTTTTCAGCTGCATCCCCACCCAAGAGGACAGCCAGTAGTTCGTGTGTACCAAAGGATAACTAACCCCCGATTCCTGCTGAAACTTGAGAATTTGTGCCACAAACGTTGGCAAATACTCAAAAAGATTGTCCCGGGGAATAAATTCCACCGGACCAGCAGTTAAGCGAATTGTGCGGCAATTGGGGCTGTGTGCAACAATGTCTGGTTGGTCGGGACTGGCTTTGCGTGTAAACATATCAACATGCCATCCTTGCTTTGCCAGGGCTTCCCCTACCTGACGCACATATACGTTTTGTCCGCCTGCTTCTTCCTTACCGATTTCAATCGCTGGATCGCCGTGGACGGAAATCAAGGCAATGTGCTTTTTGCTTGTTGTGACCATAGGTTTGTTGAGTTAAACGACAGCTGGAGCGAATTGGAGGACGGATTTTACTGTGCTGCCTCTTCTGCCCAGGGAACTTTCACAAATTTTCATTTTCTAGAGTAAAGCGCAGCAGAAAGAAGGCGCATCAGCTAAGGGAGAGAATTTATTGCTCCCTGATATGAGACTTAAGGATGATTGCTGTTGGCTGCAATAGTTGCACGCCGTTCCCGGATGGAAACCGATGACGAACCTGAAGGCGAGACAGATAAGTTCTCATTGTCCATACTCCAATCCGTTTCGTTCCGTAACTGATTTCTCTAGCCGATTGTTGGACAAGGGTCGCAACTGCGATTGGGTCAGCTTATGGGATCACAGATGCGATCGCCAATAATGCTAAGCACGGTCTTGGAACGAAAATCATAACCTTTAGACCAACGAGTGTGCGTGTTAGGTAATTGTACCAGGAGAAAACAAAATATGCAAAGAATCCCCAGGGATCTAACTACCGGGGATAGACTTGCCACGGCACAGGGTAGGACAGGGGCAAGTTATGGGGGGGAAATCTCGGACATCACGATTGGCTGATTGGACAAACCGCGAAAATCCCAAGTGTCCCATTGGCTGACAGGAGTTTGATTCGGATCTGCCTAACTCGTTGCGTCAGCACTCAGATTAACAAACTGTTCCAGTCATTGAAAGTTCTCCCGTTGCACGGATTCTCGTTCAACGGGAGAACTTTTGCTGGTTGTAAAGATAGGCAGTTTGGCAGTAGCGCCTCTTAAACCGAATTTGCTCCCCTTCGGACTTCCGTTTAAACGAAAGTTCTGCTACAATATATTTTCGTCACCCTGGAGAGGTGGCTGAGTGGTCGAAAGCGGCAGATTGCTAATCTGTTGATGGACTCGTAAGACCCATCCGAGGGTTCGAATCCCTCCCTCTCCGTTTTAAGTTATGGGCGTTCCCAGGCGACCGCCTGGAGAACAAGGGTAAGGGTCATAATCCCTTACCTGCTCAAATACGATTAATTATGTAAAGTATGATGGCTGAATCTGCTTAAATCTACCCGTTGCGAGCGATCGAATTCTTAAGAGTATAATATGTTGCGACTGAAATATGTGACTAAGGATACAGATTAACGCCAAACAAGGGTATTGCACAGATGAGTAATTTACTCCTACAACTGGAGGATTTGACAAAACTATGGATTGATTCTAACTTTACAGCTTTTTTAGCCAAGTTTTCGGCTGTTTCTGCTCAAGTATATTTGTCGCAGAAATCATACTGCTTCTTAATTTATTTTTGTTTGAGAAGGATCCGGTTTTTATCGCCAGGAATGGCGAATAGTTGACCGGAAAGTTTAAAATTGGGAAGTATTGAAGATTGGTTTGGTTGTGTTAATTATTTACAGTAACGATTGCTGTTTACTCTAACTTCTATCGGCAGAAAGAGAGAGTAAGCAGCCCCTGGATGTCGGTCGTATCGTTTCTGCCAGAGTAGTCCTGGATACAAGAACAGGACTTAGGCAAGGGCGTTGCCAGAAACAAAGGTGAAGACCGTCGTCCCTTGCGCGTGCGGTCGGCATATCGCTCGTTTCCTTTCCCAAGGATTTTGCGTATCACCTTAGTTTCTTGGCGTAAGTCCTGGAGAAAACCGAAAAACCACCCGCGATACGTGCTGACGCACAAGCTGCGCGAACGCACCCAGGGGGATCGCCCCATCCGTCTGGCGGAAGAGGAACTCAGAATTAGCTACAATAAAAAATAGGGAGAAACAATAGATTTTTGACAATGAAGCTGAAACGACTGGGTCACGTTGCCATCTGCGTCCAAGATATTGAGAAAGCAGCTGAGTTTTACCAAAACTTGGGGATGGAGCTAGTCTGGAAAGATGCGGACTGGGCTTACCTCAAAGCAGGGGATGACGGATTGGCGCTGTTAAGTCCGGGATACGACCAAGCGGGGCCGCATTTTGGCTTTGTGTTCAGCGATCGCGCGGAAATGGAAGCCGCCTACGAACAGCTGAAAACCTCTGGCATTAAAGTTACCCATATCCACGAACATCGCGACGGAACCGCCTCCTTCTACGGTCGCGACCTCGACGGGAACGGTTTCGAGTATCTTTACGAACCAGCTAATAGCTAATGGCTAATGGCTAACAGTCAAGCAATTAGCAATTAGCAATTAACAATTAGCAATTAGCAATTAGCAATTAACCACCAGCTTTGATTCAATCCGAGACTTTAGAACTTCTAGAATGGTCGCGCCTGTGTCAGCATCTAGCTACCTTTGCTGCCACAAAATTAGGAGCGATCGCATCTCGCAATCTGCAAATCCCAGCTACTCAGTCTGAAAGTATACATCTGTTAGCTCAAACTAAAGAAGTATACCTGCTAGAAAGTCGCCTCGCCACCGGGTTGTCGTTTGAAGGCATCCAAGATATCGGCGAGTCGCTGTTGCGGGCAGGAATTGGGGGTATATTATCCGGAAACGAACTGTTGGCGATCGCCACAACTTTAGCCGGAACTAGGCAATTGCGGCGCGTCATCGATGCTCAGGAAGATTTGCCGGTTCTGAACTCGCTGGTGGCAGAATTGCGGACGTATCCGGAAATAGAACAAGAAATTCACCGCTGCATCGATGATAGGGGCGAAGTCGCAGATCGAGCGAGTGCCAAACTCGCCGGAATTCGCAATCAAATCCGCTCTTGTCGCGATCAAATTTATCAGCGACTGCAAAGTATTATGCAGCGCCACTCGAATGCAGTGCAGGAACAGGTGATTACTCAACGGGGCGATCGCTTTGTTATCCCGGTTAAAGCACCCCAAAAAGACGCGATTCCCGGCATTGTTCACGATACCTCCAGCAGCGGCGCTACCCTCTACATCGAACCGAATCAGATCGTTTCTTTAGGAAACCAGATGCGCCAGCTGTTGCGCCAACAGCAAACTGAAGAAGAAGCGATCCGCCAGAATTTGAGCGAACAAGTCGCAGCAGTTCAATCTGACTTGGAAAGATTGCTCGCGATCGCTACTACTTTAGATCTTGCCACCGCCAAAGCCCGTTACAGTTTCTGGCTAGGCGCAAATCCGCCTCGGTTTATTGATTTTGGTAGCGAGATAGACAGCAGGGGAGCAGAGGAGCAGGGGAGCAGAGGTAGAAACCAAATCGACAATAGTATTACTCTGCGTCAGTTGCGTCACCCCCTCCTGGTATGGCAACAACAGCACGAACAAGGTCATGCAGTCATACCAGTAGATTTATTGATACAGCCGCAGATACGAGTAGTAACGATAACAGGACCCAACACGGGCGGTAAAACGGTTACCCTGAAAACGCTAGGTTTGGCAGCATTGATGGCGAAGGTGGGATTGTTCGTACCAGCGCGCGAGCCAGTAGAATTGCCGTGGTTTGAGCAAATTTTGGCAGATATTGGAGACGAACAATCGTTAGAGCAGAGTCTTTCTACATTTTCCGGTCACATTCGCCGGATTAGTCGGATTTTGAATGCTATCGGGGAAGAGGACGCGGGGAGGCGGGGAGGCGGGGACGCGGGGAATGAAGATGGGGAAGATGGAGAAGAAATTACTTCCTCATCTCGCTCATCTGCTCTGGTATTGTTGGATGAAGTGGGAGCGGGAACAGATCCGGCAGAAGGAAGTGCGTTAGCGATCGCTCTCCTACAATACCTCGCAGATAATGCTTTGCTGACGATTGCTACGACGCACTTTGGCGAACTCAAAGCGCTGAAATATGAAGATGAGCGATTTGAAAACGCCTCGGTAGAATTTGACGATGTTAGTCTGTCGCCGACTTATCGGTTACTGTGGGGAATTCCCGGACGTTCCAATGCTCTCACGATTGCGCGACGTTTGGGACTAAAACCCGAAGTAGTCGAACTCGCTCAAACCTATGTAGGTGGTGCGTCGGAAGACGTGAACCAAGTGATCGCCGGGTTAGAAGCGCAACGTCGCCGTCAGGAAAGCAAAGCAGATGAAGCGGCGCAATTGTTGAAAGAAGCAGAACGCCTCCATCGAGACGTGTCGCAAAAAGCTGCCGCATTAAAGGAAAGAGAAACCCAATTGCGACTGCAACAAGAACAAGAAGTGCAAAAAGCGATCGCCGCCGCCAAAGCAGAAATAGGCGCGGTCATCCGCCGCTTGCAACAAGGTTCGATGACGGCGCAAGATGCTCAAGCAGCAACCCAAGAGATCAATCAAATTGCCCAAAAACATACACCGCCGCCACCGAAACCCAAACCAGGGTTTAAACCGCAAGTAGGCGATCGCATCCGCATTCCCCGCCTGGGACAAACTGCCGAAGTCCTAAGCGAACCGAATGAAAATAATCAGTTGAGCGTGCGTTTTGGCATGATGAAAATGACCGTTGGTTTAGAAGATATCGAATCATTAGACGGTCAAAAACCCGACTTGCCAGTTAAACCGAAACCTGCTGCAACAGAAACCCCCCTTAATAAGGGGGGCAAGGGGGGATCCCAATCTCAACCTGTGCCCACGATTCGCACCTCTCGCAATACAATCGATATTCGAGGGCGAAGAGTTGCAGATTCAGAAAGCGAAATTGAGCGAGCGATCGCCCAAGCAACCGAAGCAGGAGTTTTGTGGATCGTACACGGTAAAGGTACGGGAAAACTGCGCGAAGGCGTCCACGAATTCTTAAAGCAACACCCACAAGTCGAGCGTTTCAACATCGCCGAAGACAAAGAAGGCGGTGCAGGTGTAACAATTGCGTACTTGAAATAAAGGTGGTATTTCTAGCTCCCAGGTTCAACCTGGGAGCGAAGTTTTAGAGGCTCTGCCTCGCTTATCTTAGACTTCATCTTCTAGCTCCTCTACAGTCAGCGGTGCTTGAGAACTATGGCGCACATACAACACGTAAACCGTAGTATCTCGAATAGTAAACAGCACTCGGTAGATGTTTTTAGATTTTCCATAAAGTAGCTGTCGGACTTCTTCTGGAAAAATCTCGTGTTCGACTGCTAAAGCACAGCGCCGGGGTTTTTCTTGCAGTGTTGCAATAGAATTCATCAAGCCGCGAAACCAGCGATCGGCAAATTCGGGATTGCGCTCTCGATACCAGTTGTAGGCTTGTTCAATTTGGGCTTCTGCGATCGGAGTAATTTCAACCTGAAATGTCATATTTCCGCTGCATTTCTTGAATAAAATCTCCAATCGGGCGCGTTTCCCCGCGTTCTAGTTCCTCGAAGCCTTGCTGGATGCCTGCGATGGTTTCTAGTTGGTCAATCAATTGGCGCAGTTTAACAGGATCGACTTTGCCCGGTTCAAGAAACGTGACGAGAACCTGCACCCGCGAGTTGATGTTCTGCGGTAGCTCAGTAAGCTCGATTTGCCCATTCTGATAAATGCCTTCAACGGTTCTTAGCATAGGTTGCAATCGGGTAATGGCTGTTTTAATTCTACTGGTTGGTAGTCATATGATGTCCGTTGAATCGCCCATAATAAAAAAACCTCACAGAGTCGTTGCGTAGGGACACGGCATCATAGAGATCTCGGATAAACAGATAACTTTGATCGTGCCGTGTCCCGGCTACCGATTATGGGTAATCGACCGGACATGATATCAGTTAATGATATTGGTGCGCGTCTTGTTCGCTGACAGGTTGGAGGGAGAGCGATCGCTCACTGCTCATCGCTAGTGCTAATTGATGCATATTTATCAAGAGATTGCTTAAGATGTTCTGCAAATTCTTCTATGTTTACTACTGTCATTTTGAAGATACTCGATAGAGCTTTTGTTGAATTCTCTGACACATCAGTTAGTATCATGTAGGAATGTTCTTTGTCCAAGTTTAAGATTGATGACATTTTAGAATACTTCTCAACATATCTCTGGTATTCTCCTGTCTTCGCCTCAAACCAGAAAATATCTTCTTCGATTTTGAAGATAACATCTAGATCAAAATCATTTCCATTAGGCAAGATTATCTGTGGATTTAGAAGATATGAATATCGCAACTGCGGATTTATAGATTGTACTAACTGTATGACTTGCTCTTTAACAAAACGTTCTAACCACTGACCCGATAAAAAGTTAAGACATTTTGGCATCCTACTTGGGCGTGCGTATAAAATAAATCTAGGGTATTTTTGATATTTATATTCTTCTAAAAATGCTATCTTATATAGATCGTTTGCAAGTTGACATATATTTGAAATTTGCTCTTGCGTATCATTTCTCAAGTTTATTGTAAATGATTTTCCAGAGTTCATGCTAGCTTTTACTTTTTCATAAAATTTCTTGATTCGGCTGTATCGATTGCCCATAAAAATTGCGGTATTGTTCAAGTTTTCATCTCCTTATTGTTCAAATGCAACAGTTTTAATTTGAATACCTTTGCTTCTCAAAAAATCTTTTATTTTTCTGCTATACAATATAATAATTAATATTTTATTTTACTGTACAAAATTACTTTTTAAAGTCTCAAAGTCTATACTTTCTTCACTAGCGGGTTGCATAACTTGGCGATCCCTCTCATATCTACTAAGGATTCGCTCCAGTTTAGCTATCTTTTGCCGCTGTGTTTTTTGAAGAGTCAAATAAGTAACAGAACTACCAAAAATTATCCCAATAACAAACGAAATAAACACATTCATTTTAAGCTACTCCTCGTAAAGCTTATTATTAACTCGAAACCTTAGTTAAATCTAAAACAACCCCAGGCAAAAATTAGAATTTATAACAAGTGTAGCGTGGTAAATATAGCGATGAGTAAACCCACTTGAACTAATAAAGTATTAGTATAGACTGGTTGAAATTTTTCACTCTTTGTTTTATGGTGAAAAAGTTTCTGAGCGAAAAGCGCTCCTATACTACCTCCAAAAATCGAATGCCAGTGCAAAATCCACTCAGGGACTCTGGACACTTTCGACTTCCTCTTGGTCAATATTTGAGTGACACTTTGTTCTCCTTCTGGCTTGGGAAAAAGTATTGCTATTAACTTGTCATAACCGTAAAATAGGAATGTTAATATATTAATTGAACTTAGAAAAATATATAATAGTGAAGCTACATTTAAACCGCGAAAAATTGTTGCATTAGCATTTGATGTGTTTGGATTGAAAACTTTGTCTAAAAGTATAATGGCATAAATTACCGTAGAATTGTTAACTAATATAGCCACAGTTCCATATAGCTTAAAAGGTGGCGTTTTGCCGTAAATAAAAATTAAATATAGCATAATTAAACCCATTATTGGTATACCTATGAAAACGTGCATTTTACTCAAACAAATATGTTCGCAACAGGATTTAAATAATGGATCAAAAACAAATAACACTATTAAATACACCAGACAAATAATCATAAAAATAGCTAGAGAAAAAGTTGCTAATAAGATTAATACACCGAAAATAACTAACGCAACTCTAATTGATAAACGAATCGCGTAAAAAATAGCAGCAATGACAATAATACTTAGAATTATTGATAAAAATTACATTATTTTTTTACTCTCAATTAAGCTATTAACCCAAATAACCAAATTTGCCGATAATTATGGTGAAAACCCTAAGTTTTTTTGGCATAGGGCATGGTTAATACCTTGTCCAGCAAGCATTTGAGCAGATTCATTAGCTTGACTTATTGTCCGATATACGGTAAAGTTTTCCATATTATAGAGCGATCGCATAAAACCTGAAAAGACGGAAAAAGGCGGAAAAAGGCGGGCATTTCTAAAATTTTTCTAAAATTGGGAGTCAAGGCGGGTAAGGACGGATTAAGTCAGGTATAATAACGTCAGTCTTCTCAGCTCCCTACTGATGGACATTAGCAAAGTGTTACAATTTGTAGACGAAGTTGTCTACGCCAAGACAGGCAAACGTTTAAGTGATTTGCAACGGGGAATTATTGAGGGAACACTGAAGCGGCAAAAGTACAAAGACATTGCCGAAAAGTATAATTGTACAACTAATCATAGTAAAGAAGTCGGTTACGAATTGTGGCGAATGTTATCTGAGATTTTTGGCGAAACGGTTGATAAAAAGCATCTTCAATCTATTTTAGAACGGCAATCAAATCAGAATATTATTTTTGCTGATAGTAACGTTAATAGTAACATACTTGGTTCTGGCTGCATCATTAATAATTCAGATAGCCCCAATCCTACTCCAGATAAAAGTCAGCCTGTAACGTCTGACTTACAACAGCAAAGCAAGAATCAAACTCAGATTGAACAAGTGGAGAAATTAAGGCAGTTTGGCTTAAGTGACGAGCAAATTGCCGAAGTGTTAGAGCTTCCTTTGGAGGTAGTTAAGCAGGTAGACTTGGAGGAGTGAGGCTGCGTTATATTTTACCATGCTAAAATTATGGCAACTTTATTACAGATCGAAACGCTTTTTCAATGGAAGTAACTCAATTATCAAATACTGGTCAAGTCATTATTCCCAAAGCTTTGCGAGATGCTCATCGCTGGGAAGCAGGCCAAGAACTAATCGCAATTGACATGGGTGATGGTATTCTCTTAAAACCCAAAAAACCCTTTCGGGAAACTACCTTAGAAAATGTGGCAGGATGCTTGAAATATCGAGGCAATCCTAAAAGTCTCGATGAGTTAGAAGACGCCATTCGTCAGGGTGTAGAAGAACAATCGGATGATTGCAGTTGATACAAATATTGTTGTAAGGCTTCTGACACAAGACGATGAAAAACAATATAATAAAAGTCTCAAACTGTTTCAGGAACAAGACATATTTATTCCAGACACCGTAATTCTTGAAACTGAATGGGTACTGCGTTTTGCTTACAAATTTAAACCAGCCGAGATTTGCCAAGCATTCAGGAATCTTTTTGGTTTACCTATAGCGGATTGCACTCGAATGAGGTACACCTGAGTTTGTCAAGCGCGCACCCTTAAGGGTGCGCGCTTGACAAACGAGCGCGATAACGCTTTCCCTCACGCGGCTGCAAGCCGCTGTAATGTCCAGATTTCTAACGCCAGCTTAATGGCACAAGTTCTGCAATGGCATGAGAATGGTTTAGATTTTGCGGATGCCTTGCATCTAGCGCCAAGTCAGAATTGTTCGGCAATATATACGTTTGACGACAAGTTTGTGAAAAGAGCTAAAGAGTTAACTGACTATGAGGTTAAACAACCCTAATTAATTCCAACTAATTAGTCTTAGGAAAGTTGGTTTCGTTTGCCTTAACTCACCTTACAAAAGACAGGACTAAAGCTGCGTGTCACAATTGGTGGTTGGTGCGTGACGCTACAAGTCTCATTGCTACGTTCAAATATTCTCGCAGCGTCACGCACCCTACAGAAAAAATATGCCAGTTGCGTAAGTCCTGAAAAGATTAGATAAATTGATCGCTCTGACCCCTCCCCAACCCCTCCCCGAAGCGGGGAGGGGCTTTCCTTTCCTTTCCGGCTCCCTTTCCTTTCCGGCTCCCCCTTCCCTCGCAGGGAAGGGGGTTGGGGGGTTAGGTTTTCCAAAGCGATCGCCTTTTACCCCATATCTAATCGATGCTTATCTTGCTTTCGCATTGCTTTATTAATCTTCTTCCATCGCTCTTTCTCCGCTAAATATTCTCGTTGATCTTGTTTTCGCGCCAGATGTTTGAGTTCTTTTTGCAGTTTTTGGTAACTCAAAAACCTGGAATAATCGAGTTTCCCTTCTGCCAAAGCTTGCTGCACTGCACAACCAGGTTCGCTATCGTGCTGACAATTGCGGAAGCGACACTGGTGGACTAGAGTTTCAATGTCTGCAAAGGTTTCTTGCAAACCTTCATCACCTGCCCAAATTTGAAGTTCCCGCATTCCTGGGGTATCTACAATCAAACCGCCCGTTGGCAGTAAAATTAACTCGCGATGGGAGGTTGTATGCCTGCCTCGATCGTCGCTTTGGCGCACGGGTTGAACTGCTTGAGTTGCTTCTGGTAGCAATTGATTGGCGATCGTAGACTTGCCAACACCAGAAGAACCGATTAAAGCAACCGTTTTGCCCGATTGAAGGTAAGGTTTAAGAGCATCCAATCCTTGATTATTAGCAGCACTTAAGACAATAATTGGCACGCCTAGCGCAACAGAAGAAACTTCCGCGATGCGTTGTTCAATGTTATTGCACAAGTCTGCTTTGTTTAAAACGATCGCTGGACTCGCACCGCTTTCCCAAGCCAGAATTAGATAGCGTTCTATTCTTCTCTTGTTAAAGTCACCATCCAATCCTGAAACTAAGAAAACAGTATCAACATTGGCAGCAACGATTTGCTCTTCGGTTTTAGCACCGATGGTTTTGCGGGAAAACTTGCTCTTTCTGGGTAAAATGGCGTGAATTGTGGCTCGTGCTTCTGAATTAAGCGTGCGAATTACTACCCAATCTCCGACGGCTGGAAAATCTTCTGGTTGCGAGGATCGATGCCGCATTTTGCCTGTAATTTCTGCTGTTAGTTCTCCAGCTTCGCTATAGAGAACGTAACTGTTTCTGCATTCAATTGCTACTCTTCCTACCGTAAATCCTTGCAGACGATAGGATGCAAAACTGGAAGCAAAAAAATCGTTCCAGCCTAAAGAATCTAAATTCACTTGTATTTCCTCAATGAGTGCTAATTGTTTTGCACAAGTAGCACAGAGGAACTTTTAGTTTCATTCCAGGAAGATGGAAGGTCGAACTAGAATCTCTGTGCCTTGTGTCCGTTGTGGAGGACGGCACTGAAGTGCCTACTACGAACGGGCACTGAAGTGCCTACTACGAACGGTGCGATCGCCAAAACGACCCGGACAGCATGTAATTTAGACATAATTCTTCTCCTCCTGACGACCTACAAATAGCAACAGCTATTTACCTTAATAATAGCTCAACGGATATACACCATCTGTAGGAGTAGGTTTGATCGCTGTTGTTAACCCCAAGTAAATAGTTGGCAGGTATCCAGACTACAACACTCGAGTCGTTCTTGAACTTGCTGTTTAACCGTTGCGTAATGCCAACCTAAGATTTCGCCTTTTTGGTAGGGAGTTGGTGGGGTGACGACTAATGGTTTATGGGTATTCTCAATATAAGAGGTACGACATCCCGTTTTGCCTTGGTCGAAACCTAGCCAAAATTCGGTTGCTTGGCGGGCCCAATGGTGAGTTTCTTCGATGTAGTCTTGGGTTAAGATTCGCAGTTGCTGTAAGCGGTGCTTGAGCGTCTGTCCTTGAAACCACCATTCCCACAGCTGGTAAGATTGAGGCCCGCGAATTTGGTTAGATGCGATCGCTTCCCAGACTTTATCCCAATTGAGCGGGTAAGTCTTCTCTACCGATGAAATGGGCATTCCCGCATCCAGCGCATCTGGTAATCCTCTGGTAGCCTGGTTAAACTGATGCCAACCTGCTTCCAGAGAAATTAGTGCAGCTTCCCAGTTTTTCAGTTGTTTGTCAGCCCATCTGTTTACCATTCGCTCTGAGATCGGGTTTTTTCTATTATTCTAGGATGGCGGCAAAATGCGTGCCAATTTTTGGGGGTTATCAGTGGTTCGTGCAACAAAGACTAATTTTATCTCAAAGTTAGTCGCCTTAATTGTAATCAAAATTTTAGTCGTCGCGACTCCCGCAACTTGCCTTGCACAAGAAGAGGAGATCGGCGCATCTTGGGCAGGTGAGCAGGTGAGCAGGGGAGCAGGGGAGCAGGGGAGCAATTACGGTGTGGGTAATACCTCTAACCTTACAACTAAAACAGACTATTTAACTAAACCCGCCCCTTTTGGTGACTCCTGGAGCAGAGGAGAATTACCAATTACCAATTCCCAATTCCCAATTCCCAATTCCCAATTCCCAACCGAAGTTGTAGAAAATCCCGATGCACCTGGTGTTGCTCCCAGTTTACAGCCTCAACCTTCTACACCTGGGGAAGTGCCTTTTCAACCGCAAAACTTGCCTTTGCTACGGTTAGGAAACCAGAGACAACCTGGATATTGGGCTAATCCCGGCATTACCATGATTAATCCTTCAGCTTATGGCAAATCTTGGGGTAGCGCTAGCGTGGGTTTGGGTTGGCAAACTCGCACTCGGTTTACCAATTCTGCCGATGGGGTGTTTGGCATTGGGTTCGGATTGGGCGATGCACGACAATGGGTGGGTTTAGATGTGGGCGTCATCGTGACTGACTTACTGGAAACTCCTGGCGCTGATGGCACGGTTAGCTTTAAGTTGCACCGACAGTTGCCAGGGGATTTTAACATTGCGGTGGGGGTGCAAAATGCGATCGCTTGGGGCAATACCGATGGCGGTACGAGTCCTTACGGCGTTGTCACGAAACGGTTTCGCTTGCAAGAAAGCACACAAACACCTTTTAGTCAACTGTATCTTTCCGTTGGGGTTGGTAGCGGACAATTTCGTTCCGAATTGGATATTCAAAACGATAGAGATTCGATTGATGTATTTGGTAGCGTTGCGGTGCGGGTAGTGGAACCTGTGAGTGCGATTGCAGAATGGACGGGTCAAGATTTAACCGTTGGATTATCAGTCGTCCCCTTCCAGAATCTTCCTTTAGTTATTACACCCGCCGTCACCGATATTACTGGTAAAGCAGGCGACGGCAGTCGATTTATCTTAGGAGTTGGTTATCTAATTTCTTTTTAATTTAACTTTATGAAACTGATTAAATTTTTGCTCTTTTCATTGATTTGTTCCATTCTAATTATATTTTCAGCATCCCCTGGATTAAATCAATCGGGAACTCAATCGGATGTCACCGTTCCCAACCCAATAGAAATTAATCCCCAACCGAGAAACGATTTCCCTACATCTCAAAACAACCAGACAGTAGACCGCAGTGCCTTTGAAAAACTTGTTACAAGCGCATCAAATGCCCAGGCGGTTCAACTTTTTGAAGAACTGCAAGCGGTAGAATTTTCTAACTATTTTGGCTTTGATTTATTTGGTAAAACTGTCTCAGTTGACCAAATCTCCGATACGCTTTGCCAACTGGGTGAAACCACAGGAAAAAAAGCAGCGCTGATTTACGTAATTTCCCTAGCAGATAGACTGGAATTATTACTGGTTTTACCCAAATATCAAGCTTGTAACACCCCACAATCTCAACAAAATAATAATCGAATAATCATTCGCAAGTTCGTTCCCGAAGCCAAGGGCAGCCTTGTCCAACAAGTCGCAAGAGAATTTCGCATTGGAGTCACCGATTTAAGTAGCCCCGATGATTATAAAGCTCCAGCGCAACAACTTTATCAGTGGATTGTTACGCCTTTGATATCCGACCTTTTAGCCAACAAAATAGATAATTTATTATTTTCAATGGATGGGGGGTTGCGTTCAATTCCAATCGGGGCTTTTTCCGATGGTAAACAGTTTTTAATCGAACAATATAGCATCGGTTTAATTCCCAGTTTTAGCCTCACCGATACCCGTTACGTTGCCATAAATAATTCGCAAATCTTGGCAATGGGTATTTCCAAAAGTACCCAAGAACAAACTCCTTTACCAGCAGTAGCAGTAGAAATTCCCACCTTAATAAATCAGCTTTGGCGAGGGGTAGAATTTCTCAACGAAACCGCCACATTAGAGAAACTCAAATCTATTAGCAGTCAACAACGCTTTGAGATTATTCACGTCGCCACCCACGCCGAATTTAGACCGGGAAATGTCAGGGAATCTTACATCCAGTTTTGGGATAAGAAACTGAGATTAAATCAATTGAGAGACTTATCGCAAAACGTCGGTTGGGAACTTCCTCCTAAAGTAGAAATGCTCGTTTTAAGTGCCTGTAGAACCGCACTGGGAAGCGAACAGGCAGAATTAGGATTTGCCGGTTTAGCAATTCAAGCAGGGGTGAAAACGGCAATTGGAAGTCTTTGGTATGCCTCTGATGAAGGTTCCCTCGCATTGATGACGGAATTTTATCTGCAATTGCGGACAGCACCGATTAAAACCGAGGCGCTTAAACAAGCACAGCTAGCATTGCTAAAAGAACAAGTCCGGGTAGAAGACGGACAATTAAGATTATCCGATGGTCGTCTGATTCCTCTGCCGCCAGAAATTGCCGCTAGGGGAGATCAGATCCTCTCGCATCCGTATTTTTGGTCAGCATATACCTTAGTTGGTAATTGGAATTAATTTAATTGCAGATTTAGGATTTCAGATTGCAGATTTTAGCCGCGATCGCTCAAATTGCTAATTGCTAATTGCTAATTGCTAATTGGATTGATTTGGGGTCTTCTCTTGGCAATTACCCATTACCGATTACCTATTACCAATCCGCTTTGATATAACTAGCAAATTGCATTAATTCTTATTTAAAATCTGAAATTGTTGCTGAAGTTTGCTATTTTTAATAAAACCCAACATTTCTTGATGTTAAAAAATAAATTGAGAAGCGAAGATTGGTATTAAATCATACGGAAATCCAAACCGGATTTTTAATAACATAAAAAATCTATACTGCTAGTTAACACAAGTTGAGAGTTATCTCAAAGGTGCGGCTAATGGCTAATGGCTAATGTCAGGAAAAATACTATATTAGTAAACTGGCAATTAGCAATTAGCAATTAGCAATTAGCAATTAGCAATTAGCAACTCGCAGTATCCAATCGGTTAATGATTTAGAGAGAGAACCATGCACCAACAACCCATTTCAAATGAAGTGGCTTTAAGAATTGCATTAGCTGCTAGGGCATTACCTGGAATATCGGTGGGGGAGGTAATAGAAGGTTTAAAATCAGAACTGGGCGATCGCATAGATGAAGAAGGCTTGAGTAAAATTACCGTCACTGCCTTGAAAACAGCGATCGGACAGACATACGACCTAGACGGCGAAGAGGATGGTGAAGATACGACAGTCCCGCTAGCAGCATTGAAAGAAGCGGTGAGAATCTTATGGGGTGAAATCGATGCAGCCCAGAAAACGCTGCCGCCAATAGAACCTTATCAAGATGGGGATATACCTGACTCGGTTCGCATTGCGGTGGCTTCTAACAATAAAGAGCAATTGGATGGGCATTTTGGTTCTTGTCAGCGGTATCTGATTTATCAGCTATCAGCAACAGAAATGAGGCTGATCGATATCAGATCGGCGCTGGAAGCCGATTTATCAGATGATAAAAATGCCTTCCGAGTCAGTTTAATTAAAGATTGCCACGTAATATATATAGTCTCGATCGGAGGACCGGCTGCTGCTAAAGTAATCAAAGGCGGGCTTTATCCGATGAAAGTGACTGAAGGCGGCGCTGCCAGAGAAGTTTTGAGCGAATTACAAAAAGCGATCGCTACCTCTCCTCCCCCTTGGTTAGCAAAGATTTTAGGGGTAGCAGATGGCAACCGAGTCAAAAATTACAAAGCTGCTGCCACAACAGTTTGATATCGGTTCCTGGCGAGGCGTAAGCCTCGCCGATCTAGTTCCCAGGCTCTTGCCTGGGAACTATATGAACGAGGCTTACGCCTCGTTTCCCAGGTATATTTCCAGATGGTGTAGGGGCGGGTTTTATCAACAATTTCTGACGCGGAAAGAAACCGGGTTTCTATAAAAAATCTCTACAAAGAAACCCGGTTTCTAGTTTCCTTAAACCCGCCCCGGCTTATTGTTTGTTCAATTGAGATCTTGCACCTATACCATTAGCCCGCCAGGGAATAATATCATGTCCGGTCGATTACCCACGATCCGTAGCCGGGACACGGCATTATTAACGTTATCTGTTTGTCCGAGAAATCTCTTTAGCCTTAGTCCCTACGCAACGACAGGGTTAGGTTTTTTTATTATGGGCAATTCAACGGGCATCATATAAATGATACTTTTGGTGAATCAAAAAACCTAACCCCCCAACCCCCTTCCCTGCAAGGGAAGGGGGAGCAATTGAAGCCCCTCCCCGCTGCGGGGAGGGGTCAAACCCCGCAGTTGATTGACCAACAGGATCGTTTATTTCCGGGCGGGTTCCGAGATTGATGTAAGATCTGAGTTCAACCCAACCTACAGTTACAGCGGCAAATAATTTCACCGGCAATTTCATCTAGAGGCAGCACTTTTTCTGCTAAACCAGAGTTAGCTACAATTCCCGGCATTCCCCAAACAACGCTGGTTTTTTCATCTTGGACTATAACCTGTGCGCCTGCTTCTTTAATGTACTGGCATCCGATTAATCCATCTTGTCCCATTCCAGTCAGGACTACAGCCAAAGTGTTAGCACCGTAACTTTTAGCTACGGAACGAAAAAGCACGTCAACGGCGGGACGACAGGAATTTTCTGGTGGGTCTTGATTGATGCAAATTTGGGCGCAACTGCCGTATTTTTCCACTACCATGTGGAAGTCTCCCGGTGCGATCCAAGCGTGTCCCGGTTCTAAAATACCTCCTTGAACGCCCTCAGAAACTCGAATTTTGCTCTTTTGTGCCAGTCGTTCTGCCAAGGGTTTTGTAAACACTGGCGGCATATGTTGCACGATGACGAGCGGCACGGGAAAATTAGCGGGTAACTCGCGTAAAATAGTTTCTAATGCGGTTGGCTCTCCGGTAGAAACTCCAATCGCTACGATGTCGATTTTGGACTTGGCACTCTCTCCAAGCGATCCCCCTCCCGTCCCCCTTGAAAAGGGGGAAGCCAGCGGATGCTGGGCTTTTGTTCTTGGGGGGTTAGGGGGGGATAGGATTTTAGATGGAAAACAAGAGTGAAAAATCTTCTTTACATCTCCATTTTCCGCCGTTTCTTCCCATACCCTTCTCCCCCTCTCCGCGTCCCCGCGTCCCCGCGTCCCCGCGTCCTCTTGTTTCCTAGCAGCACCATTAGAAAAGATTTTAATTTTGGGAATAAGTTGTTGTTGAATATGCTCTAGCGCCGCTTCCTTGGTTTTCATGTTATGAGGTTTGGTGACGTAATCTGTAGCGCCAAGGGAAAGCGCTTCTAGGGTAGCGATCGCGCCTAATTCTGTCAGTGCGCTATACATAATTATGGGTAGGTTTTTATCTTGTTCTCGGATAGCTGCTAATGTCTCTAATCCGTCCATTTCTGGCATTGCCACATCCAGAATAATTAGATCAAGATTGAGTAGGGGGATTTTAGCGATCGCAATCTGACCATTCGCCGCCGTCCCCACTACTTCCAATGCCGGATCGATTGCAAGTGCGTTACTCACCATGGGACGCACCACCGAGGAATCATCCACAATTAGAACGCGAATTTTAGCCATTTCCGCTCAATCACGAAACAGCAAATCAAGCAATATACGAGCCTGGAAAAAGAGGACGAAATCTCCTTCTACGTGTAAATATAGCATTTTAAAATGCGACATAAATAGTATAACGGTAGATTTTAAGCTTAAATTCATCAACTTGAAAATTTCTTCAGTTGAACCTTCTATATAAGATGGAATTACATAACTTAATTTATATTTTAAAGTATTGCTAAATGTGCCGACAATCCCGTTGAGCGCGACGTTACCAATTTCTCCCATAATATCGGTCTTCATTTGATTGAGTTCATCGCCTTCAACTTCAGCGCCACACAGGCTAAAAACAATCGCATCCGCAGCTTCTTGGGAAAATAACATATGCGCCGCTCCGGTCATGTTACCGGAAAAATCAAGTTGTGCTACCGCTACTAATTTTTCTCCCAAATCCTGCATCAGTTTTTCTGGCAAAATCAAGGGCGATAGCGCATGAAAAGAAGGCGGTTCAAATTGCATTTCGCAGTTTATCATCTCGATCGTCCGCGCCACGGCTGTGCCGATAGCCGTTTTGACGATATCCTGTAATTTAGTCTTTTGAATTGTTCTAAAATTCCCTAAATCTAAACTGGAATTCAACTCTTTATGTTTGGCAGAAACTGCCATTTCAATTGCGCGACGCAATTCCCGAGCATCGGTATTTTTATCTATAACGGCAAAAACTCCAGTTTGCTGCAAATACCGCATCATATTGTCTGAAAGATTTTCGCCCAGCAAAATTAGGGGAATATTCAAAAACAGAAACAACTGAATCACTGGCGACAAGCTATTTTCAATAATAGAAAAATCGAGCCGAACAACTTTGGGATGGTGGCACTCAGCCAGAGCGAGGCAATGATACAAGCTGGTTGCTGAGGCAAATACATATTCTTCGGCATCTAAAGCGGCGCGCAATCTTTGATTTTCTGAAAGCGAACCAGCTGCCAAAAGAATTAATGAAATTGGTTTGAGGTAATTTTTCATTATTATTGGTAATGGGGAATTGGGAATTGCAGATTGCAGATTGGAGATTGCAGATTTAAATCAAATCTAAAATCTGCAATCTAAAATCTTAAATCTTAAATTGCCCGACAAGTTCTTGCAATTCGCTGGCGGTTTTGGATAGCTGAATTGCTGCTGTTTGCGTGTTGCTGGCGCTGGTAGTGGTACTGGTGGCAGCATCGGCGACGCTGGTAATATTGCGGGCAATTTCCGACGAACCGAGGGCAACTTGGTTGACGTTACGAGCAATTTCGTTTGTCGTTGCGGTTTGTTCTTCTACAGCGCTGGCGATGGTGGTTTGGAAATCGCTAATTTGGTTAATGATGGTGGTAATTTGCGCGATCGCACTCACCGAACTCTTGGTATCCGCTTGAATCGCCTCGACTTTCTTGCTAATATCTTCCGTGGCAGTTGCGGTTTGTTTCGCTAGTTCTTTCACCTCATTTGCCACGACTGCAAAACCTTTACCCGCTTCCCCTGATCTTGCAGCTTCAATTGTGGCGTTGAGTGCCAACAAATTCGTTTGTTGGGCGATAGAAGTAATGACTTTAACGATATTGCCAATTTCCCTGCTGCTGACACCCAGCTTAGCGATCGTTTCGTTAGTAGTTTCTGCCGTTTTCACCGCTGAATTTGCAACGGTGGCAGCTTCGGCAGCACTTTTGGCAATTTCTTTGATGCTAGCGTTCATTTGGTCGATACCAGTGGCGACGGACTGCACATTGACGCTAACTTGTTCGGCGGCGGAGGCGACTGTTCCAGCTTGTGCGGAAGTTTCTTCTGCCGCAGCACCCATATTTTGGCTATCTGCAAGCAACTGTTCCGAGGCATTGTTGAGAGCGATCGCAACTCCACCAATTCGCTGCACCTGGTCAGTCAAATTCGCCGCCATTAAATTCACATCATCGGTTAAATCTTGCCAAATTCCGCTCACACCCGATACAACTGCCTGACCGCCTAATTTTCCGTTTACCACCTCTTTTGTCAGTCGCGTTACTTCTGAAGCAAATCCATCCAAGCGATCGGTCATTTGATTGACGGTATTCTTCAGTTCTAAAATTTCTCCCTTCGCTTCTACGGTAATTTTCTTGGACAAATCTCCATTAGCAACTGCGGTGGTTACTTCAGAAATATTGCGTACCTGATCGGTCAAATTATGCGCCATTAAATTAACGCTATCGGTTAATTCTTTCCAGATTCCAGCTACGCCGCGCACTTGTGCTTGACCGCCGAGAATGCCTTCCGTGCCGACTTCCCTCGCTACCCGCGTCACTTCCGAAGCAAAGTCGTTGAGACTATCAACCATTTGGTTGAGGGTATCTTTTAATTGCAATATTTCGCCTTTAGCATCAACCGTTATTTTTTCGCTCAGATCGCCAACGCCGATTGCCGTTGCCACTTTCGTAATATTGCGGACTTGATTGGTTAAATTATTTGCCATCAAGTTGACGCTTGCGGTCAGGTCTTTCCAAATACCGGATACGCCTTCTACGCAAGCTTTACTTCCTAATATTCCTTCGCTGCCAACTTCAATCGCAACGCGGTTAACTTCTACGGCAAAGGCATTGAGTTGGTCTACCATTTTGTTGAGCGTAGTACCGATGCGGCGGAACAATCCCTTTATTTGCTTGCCTTCAACTTCTAACTCAAATTTTTGGGAGAGATCGCCTTTGGAGACAGCGTGCAAAACCCGTGCAATTTCTATAGTCGGGTTAACCAAACTATTGACCATCTCGTTGATAGCATCAATACTGGCAGTCCAGGTTCCTTTAAATTCTTTGTGGACTACCTGTTTGTTGACCTTTCCTTCTTCAACCACTCCCTGGTGAATGCGAATCAACTCGTTAGCAAATTTTTGATTAACGCTCACCATTTCATTAAAAACGGTGGCAATTTCTCCCAAGCCGTTATTTTCGTCTAAGCGCACGGTAAAATCTCCATCCCGCACCGCTGCTAAGGCGTGGATCAGTTGTTGAAGTGACTCGGAATTGGTGATGGGAGATGGGAAATTTTGGAAATATTCCTCAATTTATCTGGCAACATTTATCGTTAATTCGTTTGGCATATCCATGGGTTTGGGTTGAGTTTTTGGTAATTCCTTTTTAATCGGTAATTGCTAATTGGTAATTGGTAATTGGTCATGGTTGAAAGTTTACCGATTACCGATTACCCATTACCCATTACCTATTACCTATTACCTATGACGCTACGGCGGCGATCGCTTCCAGCAAAACCTCGAAGGAACCCACATCGAAAAAGATGACAATATCTCCTTGAACGTGCAATTCCTCAATGGTGAAACGCGCTGGAGCCAAAAGGACAGCACTATCTTGCTCAGACTTGGGGGTGGGTAGCAAATGCTCGATCTGTTCCTCAGCGTAGGAGGGAACCGCGTAGTCTAACGGTCGATTTAACACATTACCAATCGACCCCATAACACCATTGATAACGATATTTCCCACCTCGCTGAGGGTGCTAATTTTTAGCGCATCAAGGTCAGGATTTCCCACATCTTCACCCGTAAGAACAGAGACTAAACTCGCTGCACTTTCGGTTGGGAAAACTAGCTGAGCGCCGCCAGCAAAGGAACCCCTAAAGCCTAGCTTGACAGCCGAAAGCGGATCTGTCCCTAAGCGGCGCTTCAGTTCGTTTTGCAATTCTAAAGGAGATACAACATCAACTTCAGGAATCTGCAACTAAATGCGAAATTCAATCATTTCACTCAACATTCCGGCTGCATTACCCACGCCGATATTAATCAGTTCCCTCAAGGCATCTGATTGTTCTTCTGTTAGTTTTGGCACAGAGTAAGCTCCTACTTATTATTCAGAGCTTTTTGAATAGCGTCGATAATTTCAGGAGCTTTTGGCGGTTTTTTCAGCATCATAAACGCTCCCAAACTTTCACATTGCTGACGCGCACTATCTTGAATATCTGCTGACAAAACGATGACGGGAACCTTCGCTCCTTGCTCGCGCAAAGACTTCAGCAAACCATAACCATCCATTTCTGGCATTAACAAATCCGAAATAATACAATCTGGTGAATTGGCAGTCAGCATGTCTAGGCATTCCCGTCCGTTTGCTGCTTCTATTACTTTATGACCCCCTTCTTCCACCGCTTTGCGGATCATGCGCCGAGAAAATGCCGCATCGTCTGTAATTAAAACTAAAGCCATCTTCCTTCTTTCCTTACGTTGTCAACAGTTTTAAGTTACCCAGTTTGCTGGTTTGCTGGTTCCCAGGTTGAACCTGGGAACCCATTCCGGAGGATCCCGCCACCAAACCAAGACATTATTCACGCCAAGCTTGCATTACTATCCCCTTGTAAATCTAAGTTTTTGGCATACTCATAAAAATCCAACAAAAATGTTTTCAGCTTGCCTTTGCCCTTGATATCAATCATGTCTCTTTCCGTAAATAAATGCTTTCTTGACAATTGCTTATAGGTCGCTTCTGTAATTTGAATACAACCAGGAATACCGTACTTTTCCATCCGGCTAGCGGTATTCACCGTGTCGCCCCAAAGATCGTAGCTGAACTTTTTAATCCCAATCACTCCAGCCACAACTGGACCTGTATTAATACCAATTATCAGGTTGATTTTTTTTTCGTATTCTTGTTAATATTTGCCAGAGTTTCTTGCATTGCCAGTGCCATTTACATAATGGCATCCCCATGAGGCGGGGATTTGGTAACCCTGATGCTACCATATAACCATCCCCAATTGTTTTATTTTTTTCCAATCCATACCGCTCGGTTAATTGGTCAAATTCTGAAAAAATCGAGTTTAATTTTACAATTAACTCCGTCGGTGAAATTTGCGACGCCAGCCGGGTAAAACCAACCATATCGGCAAAGAGAACGCTGACATCTTCAAAGTGTTCTGCTATTACCCATTCTACTTTTTTCAGGCGTTATGCAATCGATTATGGCAAAAGATTGAGCAATAAATTTTCGGTTCTTTCTTGACTTTCAAGTAACTCTCGGTAGATCTGGGATTCTTTAATTAAACGACGAAATCGCTGAATGAGTACGGCGCAATGAATGGGTTTGGTAACATAGTCAGTTGCTCCTACTTCAAATGCTTTATTAACCGATTGGGCTTGCTTGATAGGTTTGTAAACAAAAGCTGCAAAATCAGCTTCTTCTTGCATTTATTTTCGACTTGGTTTACCTCCATAACTCAGAATTAATAAAGGTAAATCTTTTGTCTTCGTTAAAGCATAAATCTCTTGATCCAGAGCAATTCCATCCATTTCTGGCATGTGGTAGTCTAAAATCGCCAAGTCAAAGTCATAGCCTTGATTGAGTAATTTTAAAGCTTGGGCACCCGACTTGGCAGCGCGGACAACCAGGCCCCAAGATTTAGCCATCAGGGTGAGTATTTTGCGGTTTGTGGCATTGTCATCCACCACCAATACCTGCAACCCTGCTAATTCTTGCTGAGGCAGGTTTAGATCTAACGTATCTTCGCTTTTTGGAGCTAAAGGAGCAATTATTGTGAAAGAAAACTTGGAACCCTTTCGTAATTCGCTTTCTACCCACATCGTACCGCCCATCAATTCGCACAACCGCTTGCTGATGGCTAAGCCTAACCCTGTGCCGCCGAATTTGCGCGTGGTGGAACTATCAACCTGAGTAAAGGGTTTAAATAGTGAATTTATTCGTTCGGGGGGAATGCCAATGCCGGTATCTTTAACTGTAAATTGGATTTCGTATTGGGAATTGGTGATGGGTAATGGGTAATTGGTAATTGGGAATTCCCATCTTCGCTTTGAACCCGCGTTGCTGGGTCTTCTGACCCAGTCGACAATTTTTTAGCATAAACGGAGACAACTACTTCCCCTGATCAGGTAAATTTGACGGCATTGCCAATCATATTTACCAAAATTTGCCGCATTCGCGTGATATCTCCAAAAATAAAGTTGGGGGTATTTGTGGCAAATTGGTAGGCTAATTCCAGATTTTTTTCAATGGCTTTGGTAGCAACTAAATCTAAAGCTTCTTCGACACAACTTCGCAGGTTAAAAGGTTCTGATTCTAAATCTAGTTTACTGGCTTCAATCTTAGAAAAATCGAGGATATCGTTAATAATGGCAAGCAAGGAATCGCCGCTGGTGCGAATTGTATTGATCAAATTGCGCTGGTTGGGTGTTAGTTGAGTATCTAACAGTAATTCGGTCATGCCGATGACGCCATTCATGGGGGTGCGAATTTCAGGGCTCATCATGGCTAAAAATTCGCTTTTGGCGCGGTTTGCTGATTCTGCCGCGACTTTGGCGCGTTTTAATTGTTCTTCTACGAGCTGGCGTTGTTTTAGTTCTTCTTGATAGCTTTGGATGCGCTGGGTGAGTTCGGTCACGTCTTGAATGGCAATTAAGGCATCGAATCCTTCTCCCGAAACTGCTGGTACTGGGGTGACGTTGGTTTGTTGAATGCGCGGTTTGCCGTTAGGTTGGTTGGCAGTAATTAATGGCTGGTGCAGCTGAGGGGAAAATACGGCGGGTAAGCCGTGTTTAAACACTTGTCGCAAGCGACTTTGGTACTTCGGTTGATTGATGTGGGGAAAATAGGTATCTAGTTTCTTGCCGATGATTTCGGTTTGAGGGATTTTCGTCCAGTCTTCTAGGATGCGGTTCCAATAAAGAACCACCATATCTTGCTGGATGACGCATAAACCCACTGGGACGCGGTGTAAGGTCTAAAAGGGTGAAATTTTGGGCGGCTTTTTCAATTGCCTGGGTCATGGCTTTAGCTGGAAAAACAACAAATCAGTATTCTTACGTAGATGCGCTCCCTCGATCCTTAATTTATCTGCACCCTATGAAAAATCCATCGGTATTCCCACGTAAGTGTGATGGCGCGGGTCTTGATTTATCTTCACCCTAAAAACTGAATTAGTTTCGGTAATCCCTGAACTTTATGGTTGACTGGTCAAAGTAAGTCAAGCGAATCTCTTTGGCGATTATAATAAGTTCTGATCAAAATAATGAGTAAGGTATAATTACAGTGTCAAGCAATCAACCCTTAAGTTATAAGTTTTAGAGCTAGGGTGTAATTTTGCTGGGGTAGCACTACTGTTTCCAAGTATTCGTCGCTAGATGTGGGTGCATAGTTAGTCAGCGGCGCGGCAATCGCTCGCAAGGCATACAGCGGTCGAGGAAAGTTTTGGGTTAGGGATTTTGGCACAGTTTTAGGTAATCGCCCTAGGCGATCGCTCAATCCAAAGTCTAAAATCTAAAATTTTTATCGTTAACTTTCCGGATACTTAGATATTTCTGCGGAAAAAAAGATCGGGTCGGTTGGAGTCGGGGAGTTTTCTGACTCTTGTTGATGAATCTGGCAGTTAGAAAAGAAGGAACTTAGTCAATGCAAATCGATGAAGATGTCAAGGAATTCCTCATCGAAGGTTACGAACACCTAAACCAGATCGAAGGGGATCTGTTGGTGCTGGAGCAAAGTAATTCCGATCCAGAGGTGATGAACCGCATTTACCGCAGTCTGCACACGATTAAAGGAAATAGCGGATTTTTGGGTTTAGACAAGCTGGAAGGGGTGACTCATGCGGGAGAAAATTTGCTCAGTCGCTTGCGCGATCGCACTATCACTCTCACTCCCTCTATCACCGATGCTTTACTACAAGTAGTGGACGCAATAAAACACCATTTCCAAGCGTTAGAAACAACCAGCAGCGAAAGCGATGCCGAATTTACAGCACTGCTGGATCGATTAAATAAATTACAGGAATCTGAGAGCGTTGGTGAAAAGGACGCGGAGATATCAACTGATCCCCCCCTGCCCCCCCTTCTACAAGGGGGGGTGCCAAATTCACCATCGGATCCCCCCCTGCCCCCCCTTGCACAAGGGGGGGTGGAACGTCCAAAATTGGCAGTTGTTGCTGAAACTGATACTGATAAATTTAGCGTTGCCGATACGGCGATCCGAGTTGATGTTGCGGTTTTAGATAAATTAATGAATTTGGTGGGGGAACTGGTTTTATGTCGCAACTAAATTCTGGAGTTTTCTAATAGCGAAATTAAAGACGATGCTTTTAAATCCGTATCCGGACGCTTAAACTTAGTCACCTCAGAATTGCAAGAAGGGGTGATGAAAACTCGGATGCAACCTATTCGCACGCTGTGGAACAAATTCCCCCGCGTGGTGCGGGATATTGCGATGAGTTTGAGTAAGCAGGTGCGCTTGGAGATGGAAGGGGAGGAAACTGAATTAGACAAGACTTTAATTGAAGCGATCGCAAATCCCCTCACCCACCTGATCCGCAACTGTTTAGATCGCGGACTAGAAACCCCAGAGGAACGAACTGCTGCGGGTAAACCCCCCGTCGGACGAGTTTGTTTGCGAGCGTATCACGAAAGCGGTCAAGTGACAATTGAAGTGTCCGATGATGGTAAGGGAATCAATTCAGAACGCATTAAACAGAAAGCGATCCAACGGGGGATAATTACCTTAGATCGATCTATGCAAATGAGCGATCAAGAAGCGCTCAATTTGATTTTTCTACCCGGTTTTTCCACTGCCGAACAAATTACCAATATTTCCGGACGAGGCGTGGGGATGGACGTGGTGCAGGCGAATGTGGAAAAAATCAACGGTAGCATCGATGTCCACAGTCGCATCGGACAAGGAACGACGTTTAAGCTAAAGATTCCCCTGACGCTGGCGATTATTCCCACTTTGATTATTACCAGTGGAGGCGATCGCTTTGCTATTCCCCAAGTTAATTTAGTCGAACTCGTCCGCCTCGAAGGCGAACAAGCACTCAAAAGCATCGAAATGTTTCACGACACCCCCGTTTATCGCCTGCGGGGACGACTGCTACCGTTAGTTTATTTAAATCGGGAATTAAAGCTGGACTCAGAACAGGACGCGGGGACGGGGAGACACGGGGACGCGGAGAATTCAAATCTATCTAAAATCGCCAATGACGAGGTTCTCAATATTGTTGTTGTCCAAGCAACTGACAAACCGTTTGGATTAGTCGTATATCCGATTAACGACACCCAAGAAATTGTTGTTAAACCTTTAGGAAAACAACTAAGAACGCTCAATTGTTTTGCCGGGGCGACGATTATGGGGGATGGCAAAATTGCCTTGATTTTGGACCTGCAGGGAATTGCCCAGCGAACCCATTTATTATCCGAGCAACAAAAGGCTTTGGTAGCTGAATAAAATCTCCATAAGCAATCAGAAGAAGAACCCCTGCAACTGTTATTGTTTCAAATTGCCGACGAACGCCGCCTGGCGATTTACCAGGCAAATGTATGCCGTTTAGAAGAGATTTTACCCGCTATTTTAGAGCGATTAGGCAAGCAGCATGTCATCCAATATCGCCAGCAAATAGTGCCGCTGATTTATCTATCTTCGGTTTTTGGCAGCGCTACGAGTAACGGGGATATGAGTCAAATAATTACCGATTTACCATCCTCAAACGAGGATAAATTACGAGTTGTTGTCGTATCCCTTGATGGGGAAAATCATGTAGGTTTAGTCGTCGATCGGATTCTTGATATCGTGGAACAAGTCATCGAAGTTAAAGGAGGTGCTACTCAGGAGGGAATTCTATATTGTGCTGTGATTCAAGGTCAAGTTACTGAAATTATCGATTTGTATTCAGTTATTAGTAGTAATTTATTTGGAGGGGGGAAGATGTTGGCAGTTGTTAGATAAAGCACGACGAGGACACGGATTTTTTTCACGGATGCAGGGATGTTTGATCTGGATGACAATTGCCCCTAGAGAAATAACGGCAATTAAAAAGTTACCAATTAGCAATTAGCAATTAGCAATTAGCAAATGCCTAAAACAACTACTCAATTATGTACTTTTTTTATCGACAAATTGTTTTTTGGTATCGAGGTCGAGAAAGTTCAAGAAGTTACTCGCTATCGGGAGATGACGCGAGTACCTCTAGCACCGCCAGTGGTGGGTGGGTTAATTAATCTCCGGGGTCAAATTGTGACGGCGATTGAGTTGCGGCAACGGTTAAATTTAACCGATCGCTCCCCAGATACTCTACCATTAAATGTCATTGTCCGCTCTGGGGAGGAAACCGCTAGCTTACTAGTAGATGATATTGGAGATGTTTTAGAAGTCAGCGCAGAAGACTTTGAAACTCCTCCGGATACTTTTACCAGTCAGGTGCGCTGCTTGATTCGAGGAGCTTATAAGCTTAAAGATAGGTTATTGCTGTTTTTAGATGTGGATAAAGTTGTCGATTTTACAGCTAATGGCTAATAGCTAATGGCTAATGGCTAATGGCTAATGGCTAATCGGTAATAACAAAGGTTGTTGAGGTTAACTAGCAATTAGCAATTAGCTATTAGCCATTAGCGATTCCCAATTACCAATTACCAATTACCAATTACCATGCCAATCAACGCTGCTGACTTTGATTATATACGCAAACTGGTACGCGATCGCACGGGTGTAGTAATATCCGACGATAAGCATTACCTCATCGAGTCGCGTTTGTCAATATTAGCCAAGAATGCTGGAGTTAATTCGATTGGCGCTTTAGTAACGCAACTGCGACTAAAGCCTTTTAACCCGCTCTACAATCTAATTGTGGAAGCAATGATGACCAACGAAACATTTTTATTCCGCGACGAACACCCCTTCCAAGCACTAAAAATACATATCCTGCCAGAATTACTAAAGCAGCGACAAATAGAAGGAAATCTAAATATCTGGTGCGCCGCCTGTTCCAGCGGACAAGAACCTTACAGCATTGCTATGTTGATGCGCGAGCATTTTTCAAATCTTTCTTCTTGGAACGTGCAAATAATTGCCAGCGATATTTCTACCGCCATGTTATAAAAAGCACGCGCTGGACGCTACGGACAGCATGAAATTAATCGGGGAATACCCGCAACATTGCGGACATAATACTTTCAGCCTTTTGGCAATGAGTGGCAGCTAAAAGAAGAGATTCGCCGGATAGTAGAGTTTCGTCAAATTAATTTGACTTCGACTTTTCCACCGTTGTCGCCAATGGATATTATTTTTATGCGTAACGTTTTAATTTATTTTGATATTGAAACTAAACGATGTATTTTATCGAGGGTGCGGCGGGTTTTAAAACCCGACGGTTACCTATTTCTAGGCGGGGGGGAAACAACCATTAATCTTGACGATGCCTTCGAGCCAGTACAATTTGGTAAAGCTGTGTGTTATAAATTGCGACAATTAACTTAGTAACTCAAGTTGCTAGTTATCTCTCTGGTGAGCGGCTAATGGCTAATCGGTAATCACAAAGACTGCAATTAGCAATTAGCAATTAGCAATTAGCAATTAGCCACTTGCGTTAGTATTAAAAAATATCTCTATATAAATGGTGCTCCAGTGGGAGTAAGTTTTGTAGGGGCACGGCGTAGATAACTTTTGATTTGTACTAAAAGGTTGTAAAATGTTCCCTACTGGTTGTTTCTCATTAATTTTACATGAGATATTCAAGAAAATTTTTAGGTGCGATCGCTCTTTTATCTGCCTCTATGACTGGTCTGTCGTTTGCGTCTTTAGCGCTGGCTAATCCTCAAAGGCCAAATTCAGTACAAAATAATGGCATCTGTTCGTTTATTAACGCAAATGGTGTTAATGTCCGCAGCGCTCCCAATACCCAGTCTCAAGTGGTCACCAAACTAAACAGGGCAGACATTGTTAGAGCGGTGCGAAGATCGGGTAACTGGGTTCAAATCTCTGGAAGAGTCACATCACCCCCTGGAACTTCCCCGGAAGTTGTTCGACCCCTTAGAGGTTGGGTACAAAATACTTATATTAACGGCTGTTCTGAAGATCAATTTGAGAGATGGCGACGTTAAGATGAGGTTTTGTAGCGCAGGTAGATAACTTTTCAAGAGTTACGCAGAACATCCATATATAGCGTTTTGTAGGGGCAATCCCCCCGTGGTTGTCCCTAAATCGGTCGGCGTTACGTAAGTCCTGTTTTGATTTCTACCCAAAGATTGTAGAACGCCGTGCTTTTGTTTTAACAGGTTTTGTAGGGGCAGGGCGTAGATAAATTTTGATTTGTACTAAAAGGTTGTAAATGCCGTGCCCCTACAGCTTACACCCCTACTGTCACCGCATGGGAAGCGGATAGGGGAGCAATTCCAGCCATATCCAAAATTGGGGGAATTAAATCTTCTCGCTTCACCGCCATCATGTGAACGCCGTGACAAAGTTGACGCGCATGTTGAATTTGTTCGGCGGCTATTTTCATCCCTTCTTCTAAAGGATCTTTTGCGGCTGCTAGTCGGTCGATAATATGTTGGGGAATGTTAACTCCAGGCACGCATCGATTGATAAATTGGGCATTTTTTGCTGATTTAAGCAGGAAAATTCCGACTAAAATTGGTTTATTCGTACCAGCAACAATTTGAGCCATAAATTTTTCTAGTCGGTCGAAGTCGGTAACCAACTGACTTTGGAAAAATTGCGCCCCTGCTTCTAATTTACGCTCAAATCGTTGCTGCAATCCCGACCAACTGGCACACTGCGGGTCAACAGCAGCACCGACAAATAAGTCGGTAGCGCCATCGGTGAGGGGTTGATCGTTACAGTCAAAACCGCGATTCATTTTATCTATTACTTTGAGCAAGCGTACCGCTTCCAAATCGAAAACGCCTTTACAATCTGGATGGTCCCCCGCTTTCACCGGGTCGCCTGTGAGGGCTAAAATATTCCGGATACCGAGAGCATGAGCGCCCATGAGGTCCGCCTGCAGTCCGATGCGGTTGCGATCGCGACACGCAACTTGGCAAATTGGTTCTACTCCCTGCTGTAATAAAATCATCGATGCCGCCAACGGACACATCCGCAGCACCGCCCGACTGCCATCGGTAATATTAACTGCATGGACTCTACCTTTTAGCAGTTGCGCCATTTTTACCATGTGGGCGGGGTTACCTCCCTTGGGTGGCATAACTTCGGCGGTAATTAAAAATTCTCCCGCATTGACGGCAGCGCGGAAAGAATTTAAGGGTGTTGGGTATAGGGTAGCGTGCATCGGGTGTCAGGTTTGAAGAAATTCTAAAATTAAGCTTTGATCTGTTATGCGTTATGCTTGATTGCTCTGTCCAGCCAATGCCTAATCGCTTTATAGAAACTTTACACTAGGCTGCTGCCTCCATTTGGGAGGCAGAGCCTCCCCAATGGCCTTCCCAGGCCGGAGCCTGGGAACTAGAGAAGGAGAGAATGTTTACAAGGGCTTTGTATAACCCAGGGCGTCTTTCACTTGGGATAGGGTAACGTTAGCGATTGCTTCTGCCTTTTCCCGTCCTTGTCGCAACACCGACTCCAAATAACCTTTCTCGTCCATCACGGCACGATATTTTTCTTGAATCGGGTTTAATGCATAAATTATCGTTTCTGTCAAGAGTGGCTTAAACTGACCCCAACCCATATCCGCACACTCTGCTGCTACTTCCTCCTTAGTTTTCCCAGAAAGTATCATGTAAAGCGTCAGCAAGTTATTGCACTCTGGACGTTCTGGATTGCCAAACTCTAAACCCTTAATTGGGTCAGTTTTACAGCGCTTAATCTTTTTGGTAATCTCATCTGGAGAGTCTAGCAGACTAATCCGACTCAACTCGGAAGGATCGGATTTAGACATTTTTTTCGTCCCATCCGTCAGACTCATCACCCGCGCGCCATCAGACCGAATTAGGGGTTCTGGGGACTTTAACACTTTTTCCCCTTTGCCGAATTGGTGGTTAAATCGGTTCGCAATATCGCGGGTGAGTTCCAAATGCTGCTTTTGATCTTCACCCACGGGGACTTTATCCGCTTGATACAGCAAGATATCCGCCGCCATCAAAACCGGGTAATCCAGCAAGCCGGTATTGACATTTTCCCCTTGCTTGACCGCTTTTTCCTTGAACTGAATCATATCTTGCAGCCAGTTGAGCGGCGTAACGCAGTTGAGCAACCAAGCTAATTCGCTGTGAGCGCAGACGTGGGATTGCACGAAAATGGTGGAATATTCCAGATCTATACCACAAGCCAGGTACAGGGCTGCGATAGTGTAAGTATCGGATGCCAAGGTTTCCACGTTGTGGGGGACGGTAATTGCGTGCAAATCGACCACGCAGAAGTAATTATCGTACTGACTCTGCCCTTCTACCCAGTTGCGAATCGCTCCCAGGTAGTTTCCCAAATGAAGATTCCCGGTTGGTTGAACTCCAGAGAGAACTCGCTGTTTTGTCATTTTTGCTAATTGCTAATTGCTAATTGCTAATTGGTCATTGGTCATTGGTCATTGGTCATTGGGAAAGCTATCGCGCATTATACTTCTGCAATCACTCTTGTGGGATAGGCGTCTCGCCTGTCTTGGAGTTTGTTTTTTGCAGAGGTCTATTACCCATTACCCATTACCCATTACCCATTACCCATTCCCTATCTAGTTTGACATTGTTTGGCGCCACAACCGCAGCCTTTCTCAATGGCAGGCCATAAATTATACCGCTCTAATCTAGCTTTTCACAAAAATTTACCTAAAAATCTTCCTTTTGGATGATATGAGTCAAGGCAGCGGGGAACTAAATTATTTCTTTATATTTTATGTTTTGACGGGTGCGTTCGCGATTTTTCGGCTTCGTTTTCGCCGCATCGGTTACAGGTAAAGCGGTAATCCCCGCCCCGCTTTCCTGCCGATTTGAGAGCCAATGTGCAGGGAAAGCCTTGTCAACAGGGCAACTATCCCCCATCCAACATCCAAAATCCAAACTAGCGGGTTTTTTTGTGATGAAAGCTTTACTAATCTGGCCTCATTTTCCCAATTCTTTCTGGTCTTATCAAGAAACGCTGAATTTAGCCGGTTTACGCTCGACCAATCCGCCCTTAGGATTGATTACGGTCGCTGCGATGCTGCCGAAAGACTGGGAAATCCGATTTGCAGACCGCAATGTGCGGCAGGAAACCGAAGCCGACTGGGAATGGTGCGACATGGCGATCATCTCCGCCATGATCGTCCAGAAAGCCGATTTCCGGGCATTAATTCAAAAAGGCGTCGCCTTGGGTAAAAAAGTAGCCGTGGGTGGGCCATTCCCCACTTCCGTACCGGAGTTTGCATTAGAATCTGGCGCAGATTATTTGATACTCGATGAAGGTGAATGCACAATCCCGATGTTCCTAGAAGCATTGGAACGCGGGGAAGAACGCGGGATTTTCCGTTCGCCGGAAAAACCCGATGTGACTCAAACGCCGATTCCCCGGTTTGATTTACTCGATTTAGATGCTTATTTAGCAATTACGGTACAGTTTTCGCGGGGATGTCCGTTCCAGTGCGAATTTTGCGACATTATTAACTTATACGGACGCAAACCGCGCACGAAGACGCCTGAGCAGATGCTAGGGGAATTGGAAGTCCTCTACAAGATGGGTTGGCATAGGTATGTGTTTATTGTGGATGATAATTTTATTGGCAATAAACGCAACGCCAAGGTGTTTTTGAGGCAGCTAATTCCTTGGATGCAAGAACGGAATTATCCATTTATTTTGCTCACGGAAGCATCGCTAAATTTAGCCGAAGATGACGAAATGATCGAGCTAATGGTGAAGGCAGGTTTTAATATCGTATTTATGGGGATCGAAACGCCAGATACAACTAGCCTGCTGGGTATCCACAAAAATCAAAATACGCGCCATCCTTTGGTTGAATCTTGTCAGAAAATTACCAAAGCTGGAATGCAAATTATGTCTGGTTTTATCATCGGGTTTGATGGCGAACGTCCGGGTGCGGGTAAGCGGATTCAAGAATTTATTGAAGCGACGGGAATTCCTCAAGGTCAGTTTAGCTTGCTTCAGGCGTTGCAGAATACGCAAATGTGGACGCGCTTGAAGCAAGAAGGGCGTTTGGTGGATGGTTTGGGAACGTTTCATCAAGGTGCAATAATGAATTTTACCCCGACGCGCCCGGTGGAAGAAATTGTGGCAGAATACATCGATGCCTTCTGGAATATTTACGAACCGATGCCGTATTTGAAGCGGACGTTCCGTCATTTTATGATGATGAATGGTTGGCGGGGTCGGTGGATGCCTAAAATTACCTCGAAGGAGTTGCGCTTATTTTTGGCAGTTTGTTGGCGTCAGGGTGTGGTGCGTTCAACCCGGTGGCGTTTCTGGTGGCAAATGATGGCGATCGCACTAATCAAACCTCGTCTATTTTACGACTACATGACCGATTTAGGCGTAGGCGAACACTTCTTTAAGTATCGTCATGAAGTGAAAGCGCAACTGCTGCAACAGCTAGAAAACATCAAGCAAGCAAAACAGGAAAAAGTGCAGGAACAAGTGCAGGAACCAGTTGCAGTTGGGTAATAGCTAATAGCTAATTGCTAATAGCTAATTGCTAATTGTTAGTTAACCACAAGAGTCTTGGTTATTACTCATTAGCCATTAGCCGTTAGCCATTAGCTATTAGCTATTACCTAACTTAACTTAGCAGTACATTCTAAAATCCACCGCTGATTTTCGATCGCATAAGGTTGAACTTGCAGTGCTTTGTGGAAAGCTTGAATTGCTTGACGATACTCTCCTAGTGCGACGTGACACAACCCCATCCCGTGGAGTGCGCCGAAGTGATAGGGTACGATTTGCAGAGTTCTTTGACAGTCAGCGATCGCTTTCCGGTACTGGCTGAGAATATAGTAGAGGATGGCGCGTCGATTCCAAGCTTCCGCAAAGTCTGGCATATCTGCAATCAGTTGATTCAAGACGGTTTCCGCCTTGGTCAACTCTCCCGCTTCCAGGAAAGCTTGAGATTGCTGTAGCAGTTCCAGTCCCAGTACACCCTTTTGGCGAAACCAGAGACGCCAAAGTTCCGATGACGCCTCCTGGCGCACCGTGTCATCGGGGTTTTTCAGGTCTTCGAGTAACTGTTTGATCGATGAATTGTTCATGGCTAAAGCAGGCGAACAGTTATAGTACTATTTTCCCTTGAATTCGCTCCATATCCGGCGTTACCCATCCCGCTTTCCTCTCCCGCTTACCTCTCTCTGTTAAAAGTACCCCGTAATGGTACTGTCAAACCCTAGTTAGCTTGCTGAGAATGAAAGAGTAAAGCAACTAAGGAAAGTAGTTTATGAAAACTATCAATTACCGGAAAAACTTTTTAGCAGCAATTGCATTTTTATCCCTCGCCGTGCCTAGTTTAACATTGATTTCTGCTGCCAATGCTACTACCACGGGGCGTTCATTTGAGCAAAATGCCGCTGAAGAGGAATTGGTTACAGTCGCCAATAATTCCAGCTGTCGGCGAGTTGTAACTAACGGTACTCCTTTGAATGTGCGTTCAAGACCAGGCGGTCGAATTATCGGTAAATTACGCAACGGAACCCGCGTTACGATTGTAAATCGCGGTGCAAATGGCTGGGTGCGGATTTCCCGTCCTATGCGGGGTTATGTATCTTCCCGTTATCTGACTTATTGTCGTTAAAAACTGAGAAACCCGGTTGCTTGAAGAAACCGGGTTTCTGGGTGTTTGGTGTTTGGGATGCGATCGCTTTAACAGTAACATGCTCTTTGTTTTAGGTAATATAATCTCCCGTAGCTTTGGTTGTGTATAGTTTTTGTTCCTGTAGGGGCGGGTTTTACGAGAGATCTTTGCTACTAGCGCAAAGGATAAATAAACCCGCCCCGCCTCACGCTACCGATACAACCCGGCATGATATAAGCCATTGTTGTGGCATAATAAAGTTCAAAGCTCGTGACCGAAAAAAGAAAAGTTATGAAACGAACTTTTACAGCAAGCGTATGGCAAGAAGGTAGTTGGTTTGTGGCGCAGTGCGTAGAGGTTGATATTGCCAGTCAAGGGGAAACGGAAGCAGAGGCATTAGCTAATCTTAGTGAAGCTTTGTCACTGCATTTTGAGCCACCATTCGCTACGATAACCCCTCAAATGAGGACGTTGGAGGTAGAAATCGGTGCCGCTTAACCCACTATCTTATCGTGAAGTTAAACGTAAATTAGAGACAGCTGGGTTTGTGGAGGTTAGCCAGAAGGGTAGCCATGTCAAGTTTGCCAAATCTACTGATGAAGGAACTCGCACGGCAATAGTACCTCGTTATCGGGAAATTACTATCGGTACGCTAGCAAGTATTTTACGACAGGCTGGAATAAGTGCTGATGAATTTGGGGCGTTGTAATTGCATCGGTTTCTCTATTGTTCCATCATCTTCTCTCTCATCCAACCGACAATATCTGCTATTAAATTTGGTTGACTGGGTGAAAAAGTTTGCAAGGGAATATCCCCTTTTTCCCGCACCACACAAATCGCACCATCAAATTTGCTTAAAGCTTTCAGAAATGGATTGCTAAATCCTGTGGGTGTAGAGAGTGCTGTGGAATCGTAGCAGATGAAAAACCGGGGAATTTCGCTATTGCGGCGTAGGTAATTCCAATAAAGTTTAAGTTTTTGCATTGTTTCTGGATACCCATTCTGCCACTCTGGACATTTTTGATTTAGCATCTGGTCGTAAATTTCTGGGGCGGGGTTTTCAGGGTCGATGAATTGATGCGTGTCGATGCAAATTAGCTTTACTTTGCTGCATATTTCGGGTTGATTGTTAATAGCTTCGGCAAGGATTTGGGGTAAGTTTGCTAAGTTGAGGTTTGCTGTTGCGGAGTTGGTAAGGGTGTCTTTGTGCCAAGCTTGGTAGAAGTCGGGGTAAGGCAGATTTTGGGCGCAGTGCCAGATTAATCCGTAGTGGTACTTATCAATTTTCTGAGAGTCGTTGAAGTTGGCTTTTAAGGCTGTGATGACGGCAAACTGCTTGTCTATCTCGATTTCCTTCAAACTTTGTGCTACTCGCCAACGGGTGTAATCATAAAAATTGGGAGAATTGAGCAGTTGCACCAAAGCATTGATGGCTATTTGATTGCCTCGCCCAATTTTTCCTAAGCTTTCTGCCACTTCCCTACGGGTGATATCATCCAAATCGGAACAATTGAGCAGTTGCACCAAAGCATTGATGGCTGTTTGATTGCCTTGCCCAATTTTTCCTAAGCTTTCTGCCACTTCCCTACGGGTGTAATCATCAAGATGGGGAGAATTGAGCAGTTGCACGAAAGCAGGGATCAAATTTTGATTGCCTGGGTCAATCTTCTCTAAGCTTTCTGCTATTCGCCAAAGGACGACATCATTAAACTTGGCAGGATTAAGCAATTGCATCAAAGTATCAATGGCTTTTTGATTGCCAAAATTAATTTCCCTTAAGCTTTCTGCCACTTGCCTACGAGTGTCATCATCAAGAGCGGGATAAATGAGCAGTCGTACCAAAGCATTAATGTCTTTTTGATTGCTACGACCAATTTTCCCGAAACTTTCTACCAATCGCCAAACCCAGCCATCATTAAGATAGAAAGAAATTAGCATTTGAACCAAAGCATCGATCGCATTTTGATTGCCTGGGTCAATTTTCCCTAAGCTTTCTGCCACTTGCCTACGGGTGAAATAATCAAGTTGGTCAGAACCCAGCAGTTGCACTAAAGCAGCGATCGCTTTTTGATTGCCTGGGTCAATTTTCCCTAAGTTATCTGCCACTTGCCTACGAGTGTAATCATTAAGAGCGGAAGAATTGAGCAGTTCCTCTAAAGCATCGATCGCTTGTTGATTTCCTTGCCCAATTTTCCCTAAGCTTTCTACCACTTGCCTGCGGGTAGAATCATCAAGCTCGCGAGAATTGAGCAGTTGCACTAAAGTATTGATCGCTTTTTGATTGCCTTGACCAATATTCCCTAAGTTTGCTGCTACTTCCTCACGGATGTAATCATCAAGATTGGGATAAACTAGCAGTGACACCAAAGCATCGATCGCTTTTTGATTGTCATAGCCAATATTCCCTAAGCTTTTTACCACATCCCTACGGATGTAATCATCAAGATTGGGATAAACTAGCAGTGACACCAAAGCAGCGATCGCTGTTGGATTGCCAATGCCAATATTCCCTAAGCTTTTTACCACTTGCCAACGGGTATAATCATCCAGATCGGGAGAATCTAGCAGTTGCACTAAAGTATTGATCGCTTTTTGATTTCCTTGACCAATATTCCCTAAGCTTTGTGCCGCTAGCCTACGGGTATCATTATCGAGAGTGGGAGAAGTGAGCAGTTGCACCAAATCATTAATGGCTGTTTGATTGCCAATTCCAATTACCCCTAAGATTTCTGGCACTTGCCTACGGGTGTCATTATCGAGAGTGGGAGAAGTGAGCAGTTGCACCAAATCATTGATGCCTGCTTGATTGCCAATTCCAATTGCCCCTAAGATTTCTGGCACTTGCCTGCGGGTGCGAGGATTGAGATAGGGAGGACTGAGCAGTTGCACCAAAGCATCAATGGCTGTTTGATTGCCTTGACCAATCTTCACTAAGCTTTCTGCCACTAGCCCATAGATGAAATCATCAAGATCGGGAGAATCGAGCAGTTGCACCCAAGCATCAATGGCTGTTTGATTGCCTTGACCAATCTTTCCTAAACTTTCTGCCACTAGCCTATAGGTGAAATCATTAGGATCGGGAGAATCGAGCAGTTGTACCAAAGCATCAATGGCTGTTTGATTGCCATGACCAATCTTCCCTAAGCTTTCTGCCACTCGCCAACGGGTGTAACCATCAATATCGGGAGAATTGAGCAGTTGCACTAAAGTATTAGTGGCTTTTGGACACTGCGTCTGTTGGAATGCTTCCCTAGCAGCATTGCTAATTACATCGGAAAAAATTACCCACTCTTGTTTTTCAGTATCGAAATAACCAAAGCCCCACGTAAAAATTTGCCCTATTACTTCATCTATTTGGTCGTAATCGTGATACTCAGAAATTCCAGCGACAGCTAAAAAATAGGCTTGATATTCATAAAAGCCTTTATCTATATAACCAAAGTTGCTAGTGACCTCTTGGTTTTGGCTAGTAGTAGGTAGTTGATAGTTGGTAGGAGGTGAGGAAAAAGTAGCAGTTTTATCCCGAAAATTTACTAGCCCGTCATTTGGCAGTACAACCTCAATTTTTTTAATATATAGATTACGATTTCCCAAAAAGTGTTCATTTAGTACTATATATAGATTGCGCCATTTTCCACATCCATCCTCGAACTTAATCAAAGCATCAATAAACTCTTCCTTTTGCTTATTTATCATTTCCTCATCACGCCCCAACCACAGCAAAATTACCTCTTTCCACTGCGGCTCAAAAATGCGGTATCGCTTATATTCCTGTGGCTTATCTCGATCTTTAACAGGTCGATCGATATGTTCGCGAGGTAAGAAAAAATCCCGATCGTCAACAGCCAACGCCGCAAAATATTCCTGAAAAGTCGAATGAAAAAACTCATAAATAGGCTTTTTCGCGCGCGTATCCCTATCAACTAAAACCAACCATCCCAATTCATCTGCTAAATCAAACCACTCCTCCTCCATCTGCTCAATCGCAAAATCTTGCTCAATCAAAAACCTATTGTTGCTTTCCATTGCCGCTAAAGCCAACTTTGCCAAAGCTTGTTGAATCTGTTTTTTATCCGTCTCCTTTAATACTCGATGTTTTTTCTGAAACTCCTCTTGTTTCCACTCAAAAAAATAAGTGGTAAACTGCTCGTAAAGTGCCGCTTTCGTTTCGGGCAAATCCTGTTCGGGTACGCACCAAGACTGACACAACATCGACAACCGCAGGGGATTGCGTACCAGTTCCCTAATTCGCTCTTTTCCAGGTGCTTTTAACTGTTGCTGTAAGCGTTTTCCCTGTTCCCGCCAAAAAGTTTCATTCCCAGAATTGCGCCGTTTCTCATCCTGAGAAGCTTCCTCAAACCACTGGCGAATAAACTCATCCACATCATCGGGTTCAAATTCCAAAGTTTTATAAGTATCAAAATTTGTCAGGGTATTGCTAATCGCCGCATCCCAAACATTCAAACGGCAAGTTAGCACCACCCGCGCCTTACCCACCCAGTCTGTCAGTTGTTCCCGAATTCTCGCCAACGCCTCCACAGGGGATGTCGCCGCCATTTCATCCACCCCATCCAACAGCAACCACACCTTACCTTCAGCGAAAAGTTGCTTGAGTGCTTTCCCGATTTCTGGGGTGACATTTTCCGCCTCATAATCGATAAATTGCAGCGCTTTTGAGAGCCAATTATTGAGTAAATAATCTGCAATTGTGCTATCCCGTAAATCTGCCAGTCGAATACAAATGGGGAACCTAACCCCCCAACCCCCTTCCCTACCAGGGAAGGGGGAGTAAGAGTTAGAGTCATTCTCCCCTCGCCTCGCAGGAGAGGGGTTGGGGGAGAGGTCAATCAACCGTTCCGCCAGTTCTCCTAACAGCGTAGTTTTTCCCGCACCCGGTTCGCCAATAATCGCGATATGCTTGCGGTTTTCGGTGCGATTTTCGGCAATCACTTTCTGGAAAAAAGCATCATCTTTATAAGTTTGGACGATTTGCAGTTCTGGTTCTTTCTGCGGTTGCGACTCTTCGCCAGTAGGTTCTGGTCTGGGGTTTGGTGGCAATTTGGGACGTTCCATTAATCCCAAGGGAACGTAAATATTTAATTCATATTGTTGTGCGGTTGCTGGGCGGCGGAGTTGTTGAGTTGCTAAAACTTTGTTGCAGATATCGCGCCAGTCTATCGGTGTTTCCGTTGTAGCAGGTGATGAGGCAGAATCAGAGTCTTGAACAGGTAGCCATTGAGAATATTGAGCCTCTAGCCATTTCTGTAAAGCCTTGGATTTGTGCTGGATCGATTTAAGTTCAGGGTAGCTCTGAGAGAATTTATCATATACCTCTGACATCCGCTTTTTATGAGTTGCCAGTGGATTTTCCATCAGCGGCAGTTGTTCGGAAAGTTCGTTTTGACTTTTACCAATATTCTGTCTAGTAAATTGTAATAAAAAAGATTCTGTTTCAGCCTCAGTCAACCGATAATCGCGAGACATTATTTTTATAAAATCATCCCAGTGTCGCCACGATTCCATAATTAATCTGTTCAGCAAGATATTTTAATTATACAAGCGGTGATTGTAGAGGTGGCAAGTGCAGCACAAATCTTTGTGGGGACAAGACCTTCAACCATTTGTCGGTTGGTAGGGGCACGGCATTCTACCATCTTTGGGTTACCTTCCAAGCTTATTGATGCCGTGCCCCTACATCCAATATCGTCAAATGTAACACCTCTCTTTGTGGGGAAATGGCATTTAATTAACCATTCGTTTTTGGGACAAGACCTTCAACCATTTGTCGGTTGGTAGGGGCACGGCATTCTACCATCTTTGGGTTACCTTCCAAGCTTATTGATGCCGTGCCCCTACATCCAGGATCTCGAAGTGGAAGATTATTTCCACTTGTTTCTACTTCTGGTGGAAACTATTGGGAACTGACTTGCTTATTTCGGTCATTTTTAATGGGATTAACAACCCATTGAAGGCTTTTGTTTATGTATCCAATCCCTAACAATTTGCTCAAATACAGCCTGGTGATTCAAGAACCCGAAGTTCAGGTTTTAATCTTACAATGTCTTATTCTTGCTTTACAGTCGGACAATATCAATCAAAGGTATAAGTTTGCAATTAAAGCCGCGTACATTGATGTCAAGGGCATTGTTTTGGTGTTGTCGGGTGTTCCCTTGCCGCTGGTGATTTTTTGGATGGTGATCGAGGGAACTAATTTAATTATGGAGGCTCGCCGCGTTGAGAGCAACGGGAATAAATGCGATCGCACGTAAAATCCCCATAAAAATACCCTGACAATTGAACATCCCCCAGTTTGAAACCAGGGGGAATCTAGGGGCATTTTATCGGGCATGATAAGAGAGCGATCGCACGTAAAATCCCCATGATGAAATTTCTCGGAATTGACTTAGGTTGGCGTTCCGGTGCCAGTGGTTTATGCTGTCTACAATGGCAAGATAACCAATTGCAACTCCTCGATTTAAACCGACTAGAAACCATTACAGACATCCTCGCCTGGATCGATACCTGGCTATCCCCCAACCAACCCGGAATCATCGCCGTAGACGCCCCTACAATCAT
Organism: Microseira sp. BLCC-F43; assembly: GCF_041929235.1. Taxonomy (NCBI): domain Bacteria; kingdom Bacillati; phylum Cyanobacteriota; class Cyanophyceae; order Aerosakkonematales; family Aerosakkonemataceae; genus Microseira; species Microseira sp. BLCC-F43. Next base: position 91,747 of record NZ_JBHFNP010000085.1, on the reverse strand, counting down.
CCCCAACGCAACCGGAATGCGCCTCCCCGATAAACTCGCTCACAAACATTTTGGACGCTATCACGCCGGTTGCTACCCCGCCAATTTAGGACGCCCTTTCGCCCAACGCACAGTAGAATTTGGCCTAAGTTTAGAAGCACGCGGTTTCGCCCACGCCCCGATTATCGAACCACAACGATTGGGACGATTTCAAATCGAAGTCTTTCCCCATCCAGCGATTGTCAATCTCTTCAAATTAGACCGAATTTTAAAATACAAAAAAGGCAAAATATCCGAAAAAAGAGCCGAATTAATCAAGCTGCGACAGCATATTTTAAATGATTTTTCAACCGTACAACCGCACCTCAACCTAACAGAATTACCCGAAATTCCCTTGACGGGATTAGCTCTAAAAACCGTAGAAGATAAACTAGATAGCCTGATCTGCGCTTACGTAGCCGCCCACTGGTGGTATTGGGGGGTGGAGCGAAATTTGGTATTAGGCGTTAGCGCAGCGACGACCCAGGAGTTTCGCTCCACCGGATACATTATCATTCCTGGTAGAGGTAGAGGTAATGGGTAATAGGTAATAGGTAATCGAAAAAAATCAACTCAATTACCCATTAGCAATTAGCAATTAGCAATTACCCATTACCAATTCCCCTAAGCCCAACGAATCAATCCCAGTTCATAAGGATTGCTGAGATTATCGTGTTTGGGTAGAACGCGCAGGGACATCCCTTGCAAACCACTGGCATTATAGATAATATCGCCCGTGTAAATGCAGGCATGTTCTTGATCTTTTCCTTGGAATTCCATCACCGATGACTTGGCGTTGACAATATTCCCATCGGCATTGACTTCGCCGGTATAAAGTTCTACCTGTACGTCATCGGGACTCAAACCTGCCAAATGAATGCGCGCTTTCACCCCAATGTTTTGATTCACCTGAACTTCAGGGCCATTGGAAACATCAACGTTGGCGATTTTAATGTTGTACCAATTATCAAACAATTTGGTTTTCCAATGCGCCAAGTCTTTAGCAGGTGCAAAGTTTGAGCTGCTCAAATTCGAGAAGCGATCGCTTGCCGGGAAATAAGCCCGCCATGCATAGTCTCGCACCATCCGCGCCGTATTAAAGTGCGGACAATTTAACCGAATCGCATCTTTCATTTTCTTCACCCAAGCGCGGGGAATTCCTTCGCTATCCCGGTCGTAAAATAGCGGTACAACCTCCTGTTCGAGCAATTCATAAAGCGCGTTAGCTTCCACATTATCCTGATAGTTGGGATCTTGATAATCTTCCCCATGACCGATGGGCCATCCAGTACGGACGTAATCCGCTTCATCCCACCAACCATCAAGAACGCTGAGGTTTAATAACCCGTTCATCGAAGCTTTCATACCGCTAGTACCGGATGCTTCGCGGGGACGGCGGGGAGTATTTAACCAAACATCGCAACCCGCTACCATTAATCGCGCCACGTGCAAATCGTAATCGGGAATAAATACAATTTGACGACCCAATCCTTGTTCGCGAATAAAGTGGTTAATATCGCGGATTAACTCTTTTCCGGGAATATCCATTGGGTGCGCTTTACCGGAAATTACGAACTGCACCTTGCGATGTTTGTTGCCTAAAAGGCGCTTAATCCGTTCTACGTCGCGCATCCACAAAGTTGCCCGTTTATAAGTCGCAAAACGACGGGCAAAACCGATAGTGAAAACACCCGGATCGAGGAATTCAGCAGCGGCGGCGACTTCAGCGGGAGATGCACCGCGATCGCGCAACTTTTTCGCCATCCGTTCCCGCACAAATACTACCAACTCGGCGCGACACCGTTCGTGATAGCGCCACAATTCTTCATCGGGCATCGACTTCATCTTATCCCACAGGGGATCGTCAGTTGGCGCGTGTTGCCAGCGCGGACCCAGGTAGCGATCGTACAATCCTTGCATTACCGGCGAAGTGCAACTGCGCGCGTGTACCCCGTTGGTAATAGATGTGATCGGTACTTCCTCCAACGGTAAACCCTGCCACAGGCGGTGGAACATCGACCGGGCGACGACACCGTGCAACTTGGCAACCCCGTTAACAAACGAAGCCATTTTAATTGCTAAAATTGCCATGCTGAAAGGCGCTGCCAAATCTCCCGTATTTTCCCGCCCTAAAGCCAGAAATTCTTCTCGCCGCAAGCCAAAAATATCTGCATAGTAACCCAGGTAATACAACACCTTATCCGGCGGGAACAAATCAATCCCCGCAGGTACTGGCGTGTGAGTCGTAAAAATGCTACTCGCCGTCACCACCTGCTTAGCTGCTTGGTAACTTAAGCCGTTTTCTTGCATTAAAATGCGGATGCGTTCTAACGCCAAAAACGCCGCGTGTCCCTCGTTCATGTGATAGGCGGTCGGGTTTAATCCCAATGCTTTGAGCGCCAAAACGCCGCCGATACCGAGCATAATTTCTTGGTGAATCCGCATGTCGATATCGCCGCCATATAATTGGTCGGTAATATCGTGGTCGTATTGACTGGCGTTAGCTTCAATATTGGTATCCAACAAGTATAAGGGTACCGTTCCCACCTGCACCCGCCAGATGCGAGCGTAAACTTTGCGCCCCGGATAATTGACTTCAATCCGAATTTCCGATCCATCTGGATGCCGCTCTAATTGTAGGGGCATGTTGTAAAAATCATTGATCGGATAGTGTTCGTTTTGCCAGCCATCGGCGTTAAGAAACTGGGAAAAGTAACCTTGTTGATAAAGCAACCCCATCCCTACTAAGGGCAAACCTAAGTCGCTAGCAGATTTCAAGTGATCGCCCGCGAGAACCCCCAAACCACCAGAATAGACCGGAATGCAATCCGCCAGGCCAAATTCCATTGAAAAGTAGGCATAGCACTCTTTTTGGCTATTGGGTAATGAGTTATTGGTCGTGGGTGCTGTGTCTTCTTCCCCATTACCTATTACCGATGACCCTTTGACCAATTTGCGATTTTTGTGATACCAAGTTAATCGGTGATGGTAGTCGTCTAATTGTTGGACGGCGCGTTCCATTTGGGCGATAAAGCCTTCGTCTTCGGCTACTTCCTGTAACCGCGCTTGGGAAATCGTGCCTAACATTAAAACTGGGTTATGACGACTCGATTCCCACAAGTCGCGGTCGAGGCGGCGGAACAGGTCTTTAGTATCTGCATTCCAATCCCAGTGCATGTTGTAGGCTAGTCGCCGCAAGGGTTCGAGTCGCGAGGGCAGGGCGGGAGTAACGTTAAAAGTGCGAATCGGCTGCATGGGCGGGCTTTCCTCCTAGTCTAGATATGGCTATTGTGCCTTCACTTCTGCTGGGAGAGGACGATCTTAATACTCATTTTGTCCTGTCGGCTAGGAGAGTTCCGCCCCAATAAACAAGCCACGAGGCCAGAAACCCGGTTTCTTCATCGATCTATAGCTACCAAACCCATGATTTTTCATAGAAACCGGGTTTCTTTGCGCCAGAGATGTCACCCAAAATAAAAAAGCCCAGAGCGACCGACCTCTAGGCTTCTCGTTGGTGTGTGAGGAGTAAAATAATTTACTATGTTTATATTGACTAATGCTTTTGACGCTGTTGTGACGCGGATATTTCAATTTTGTGAAATTTGACACAACGCGAACCCACGCTCACTCCTCCCGACCTTGCCATCAACTTTGTTTCGACCTAGATCTCTAGTTTCCCAGCGACGATTTTTCATAGAAACCCGGTTTCTTGGCGTAAGTCTTGACAAAGTGCGCGAACGCACGCTTACTCCTCCCCCCCATCTCCCCCACCTTCCTTACCTTGCACGGTGAGAACCGAACAAGGCGCATGGTGGGTAACGTAGTTACTAACGCTACCTTGAATCAGTTCGCTCAATCCCGTGTGGCCCCGGCGACCCATGACAATCAAACTGGCTCCCCAACTACGCGCCAGTTGGCAAATCTCTTTACCCGCATCGCCGATTGGTTGTGCGTACTCTGTAGCAATACCTGCGTCTTTAGCCTGTTCTGCCAAAGATTTCAGCAATTCCAGGTCTTGCTGTTTCACGATCTCCCACTGCTGTAGGTAATTTTGCAAAGCCTCTGTTTGCGCGGCGATGTAGGCACTGTTTACTATTGGCATTACCAGATTCGGATACCCGGAATCGAGTCCAGCCAGGGACGAGACGTTAACTAGCATTAAACTAGCGCCTGTGGCTTTTGCCAAGAACATGCCTTGCTCAAATGCCTGTTTGCTAGTGGGAGAATTATCGATTGGGACTAGAATTTTTTCAAACATAATTCTTAAGGTGAATAGCAACGGGTTCAATCCAAGTTTAGTTTATGCCGTGCTATCGCTCTTCCACTTTAACCGTTTCCTCCCCTATATTCTGCCACTGCTTGACAAAATTCTAAAAGTTCCTCTTGCTTAAAATCTCTCTTTCCCAAGTTAGCTATCACCGACACAAACTGCACGTTTCCCGGCACATAGCCGCCATGGGGATCTATCCTGTCCAAACTCGCTCTCTGCGGGTGAAACCTATAATTCTCCCAATCTTTAGTTGTTTGTGGATTATCTAGTTTCCACCCAGCATAAGGGCAGCGTCCACCTTGTTTTTACCACAAATATTTTAAGTAGTCCAGGGTGATACTGCATTCTTTTCCTTTTGCTTTTGCATTCTTTCTTGCCATCTTTAAATAATAGCGATTCAAGCATTCATCTATCCTGTTTTCTGCGAGCGATGATTTTATTAATTCAGATTTTGTCATGTCATATTGAGTGACTGCTTGACAAAATTCGATTAAATCTTGGTCGGTAAAGGCATTTTTAGTGAAGTTGGCAATCGCCGCCACAAATTGTATGTTATCAATCGTGTATCCTTTAGAACAATCTTTCCGATCTACACTAGCTCTTTTGGGCGTTAAAGGTGCCTTCTCGCAGTCAGTCACGCAAGGTAAAAGCTCTAACTTCCATCCCGTATAAGGACAAATACCTTGCTGTTGCTCCCATAAAAACTTTAGTTCTTCCAGCGTTACAGAATACTCTTTATTTCTCTGTATACTCGATTTTTTAATAATTTTTAAGTAATAGCGAAACGGCGACAACTCGTCTCGTTCGCTGCCTTTTTGTAAATGTTCGGTATTTGTATTAATCTTATCCTTAAAATTTCGGATTCCTTTACACTGTGCGAAGCATTTTAAACAGCAAAAATGCTGCCTACCTAAGTTTTCACTTCGTTTAAATTCAGCTAGCGACTTAGTAAATTCTTGGCTACAAGCCGGATTCTCACAGGTTAGAATTATTAGCGCTCCCGCCATAAAAACTTAAAAACCACCCTGTAACTAATTGTACGGGGTGGTTTTTAAATGGAGCCTACGGGAGTCGAACCCGTGTCCAAACCGGGTATTAACCTACCGCTCATTCACAGGCTTAGCTCTTCTGACCCTCAGAGCGGGAACCATCCATTATCCCGGATGACAGGATGCTCTGGTTAATTCTTAGCTAGAAAGCTGACCAGAGGCTACTTTCTAGAGCATCCGTTGGGGTTTGTCCGCAGCCCTTAACGGAGTCAGACTACAGACGCTCGAACCTTGTTTAGGGGTTATTAGGCAGCTACAGTGGCAGCCTTACGAGCAAAAGGAACGATGTTGTTCGCATTTACTTTTTTTTGAGCCTTGGATTAACGAGAGCAGACTCACTCTCGGCCTGTATCACGGGGCGGCGTTCGCCAGCCTGTCGAAACCATTAAGGCCCCGTGTCTTACATTTCTTATTATAGTGCGCGGTTTCAGGTTTGTGTTTTCCCACCAGAGGCAGAGCCTCCCGGCACTCGTTCCCAGGCGTAAGCCCGGAGAACGATAATCTAGTGGGCTGCTGCCTCCCGATCAGATGATGAGACGGGTTAAAGCTTTGGATTAAAACCCTTGTCTGGAAACTAGCTTTTCAAAATCTGCTTGAGTCTGCTGTAGCAACTGCTGGCGGCTATCTACCGCTTGGGTGAGGGTGGGAACTAGGTTACGAGCTTGTAACGCCATGTGAAGTTGGAGGTGAGCCACGTACTCGCTAAAATCTTCACGAAATGCAGCAGTTGAGGATTGGTGCGTCGGTAATGCCACAGTGTTCTCCGTTCCTGTCTCTAAGCCGTTTGTCAACATCAATGAAAGTACCATGACAGCCTTGCTATGTTGGTACTCCGCAATGAAGTTTAACGCTTTTGACCACTAATTGTTAAGTAAAGTAAATTTATCGGGTCAGTTATTCAAATTTCTTCGCATTTTGGCTAAAGAGACTGGGACTAAAATTAGCGAGGCAGAGCCTCTAAATCTTCGTTCTCCGGGCTTACGCCTGGGAACGAGTTCGGAGGCTGAGCCTCCTGTGTCTCCAGCTAAAGTAGCAATACGACGATGACACCTAATTTTGAATTTGGCACGCCTACAAACCCCGAACAGACTCAGCAGTTAGGAGCGATACTCAGCCAGTGCTTCAACTCGCCGCTGAGCGAATGGTCTGTTTATCTCAACCGCATCGGGGTGGAAAACTTCCGGGTGCTTCGCCAAGGGGGACAAGTTGCGGGCAGTTTGGCTGTTATTGAGATGGGACAGTGGTTTGGGGGATGTAGCGTCCCGATGGCAGGGTTGGCGGTGGTGGGAGTACCGCCAGAGTATCGGGGGATGGGGGTCGCGGTAGAATTGCTTACCCGCACGCTTTTGGAACTCCAGGGGAAGCAAGTGCCGATATCGGTATTGTATCCGGCGACGCAGTATCTTTATCGGCAAGTGGGTTACGAACAGGGGGGAACGGCGGGTGGTTTTGAAATGCGGTTGGATGGGTTGAGGTTATCAGTTGATCAAACAATTCGTGCCATCCCAATGCAAGCGGTAACTCCCATCCGCCACGAAGTTTTTCACGAGATTTACCGCCAATGGGCAGTACAAAATAACGGCAATTTAGACAGAAACTCAGCCATTTGGCAGTCAATTATCCAACCGCGAGAACAAGAGACAATTTATGGTTATCTAGTCGGTTCGCAAAATCAACCGCAAGGCTACATTATTTTTAAACAGGATGCCAAAGAATCGCAAATAGTAATTCTGGACTGGGTAGCGCTAAGTGCGGCGGCGGCCCAACGTTTGTGGATGTTTTTAGCAGATCACCGTTCCCAAATTCAAAAAGCGGTATGGCGGGGTGCAGCGAGCGATCCTTTTTTATTATTGCTGGCGGAACAAACCGCGAAGGTGCGATATTTAGAACGCTGGATGCTGCGGATAATTGATGTGGCTAAAGCTTTGGAGGGTAGAGGTTATCCAATGGGAGTGGAAACCGAATTACATTTGGCAGTTGTGGATGAATTATTGCCTGAAAATAACGGTAATTTTGTGGTGAGGGTTTCCGGTGGGCGAGGCGAGGTGACGCGGGGAGGTAAAGGCGAATTGCAGTTAAATATACGCGGACTTGCACCGCTTTATACGGGTTTGTATACGCCTTCTCAGTTACAAGTTAGCGGTTATTTGGCAGGGACAGATAATGCTGTTGCGGCGGCGACGCAGATATTTGCGGGTGCTGAACCTTGGATGCCGGATCACTTTTGATTGGTAATTGGTAATTGGTAATTGGTAATTGGTAATTGCTAATTGCTAATTGGTCATCAGACGGGCAAGATGCCCATCCCACAAGAATCATTTTCAGCATCTAGGCAAAGAAACCGGGTTTCTGCGAAAAATCGTCGCTTTATCACCACAGATCTATGCAGCAACCCGGTTTCTAGATCGCGATCGCGTAAGTCCTGATTTTTTCTTGTGGGGTAGGCGTCTCGCCTGCCGAGTGCCAATATAGAAATACACTTTCTAGGAAGCGATACCAAATGTTGCAACCAGAACAGATATTACAGGAACGCTATCAACTCCAAGAAAGATTAGGACGGACGGCCGCAGGTCGTCAAACTTGGTTAGCCAGGGATTTACAATCTAACGAGCAGGTAATTGTTAAGTTACTGGCGTTTAGTCCTCAAATGCAGTGGGACGAATTGAAATTATTTGAACGGGAAGCGCAAGTTTTGGCGAATCTGAATCATCCGCGAATTCCTCGCTATCGGGATTATTTTTCCCTAGATAGGCAAATAGGAGAAGGGTTGCCTTGGTTTGGGATTGTGCAAGATTATATTCCCGGTGCTTCTCTACAGGAATTATTAGAACAAGGTAAGCGTTTTTCGGAAAAACAGGTGAAAAGCATTGCTACCCAAGTTTTGGATATTCTGATTTATCTGCACTCACTCATTCCGCCCGTTTTGCACCGCGATATTAAGCCGAGTAATATAATTTTAACAGAAGATGAGCAAGTTTATCTGGTAGATTTTGGGGCGGTTCAGGATAAAGCTGCTTTTACGGGGGTGACATTTACTGTTGTTGGGACTAGCGGGTATTCACCGTTAGAACAATTTTGGGGAAGGGCAGTTCCCGCATCGGATTTATATGCTTTGGGAGCAACTTTGATTCACTTATTAACGGGTATTGCTCCTGCTGATTTACCGCAGAAAGATTCGCGGATTCAATTTAGCGTTCGCATCACCCTAAACCCCAATTTTATAAGTTGGATTGCTCAGCTTACAGAAATAGCAATAGAAAAGCGATTCAGTAATGCTAAGCAAGCACTGCAAGCGCTGGAATCTGGAATAATTAGACCTTCTCGCGGTACTTACACTAGAAAAATACCTGAACCTTTTACTTTCATAAAATTAAGTAAATCGGCGGAAAAAATGGAAATTCAGCTGACATCTGGGGGAACGAAACAACTTGAGAGGTTTGGCTGTTTGGGTCTATTCTTTTTTCTAGGTTTTGGAACAGTTATATTGTTCCTAATACTGTTTATAATAGTGGCGGGACAGCCTATTATTGGATTGACAATTTTCGCAGCCTTATGTGCTGGATTAGCAATTTTATTTGGCAAACAGACTCACATTTACTTTGACCGCAAGCGGTTTGAAATTGTCCGGCAGACATTTAACTATACTTACAGTAGCCGAAAAGGGAATGTTGCAGAAATTTTAGGTGTTTTCCTAACTCTCCAAGGTTGGGTTTATGAAGTATGTATTCGCACCGACTATGGACTTTATCAATTGGGTGGTGCTTTGGACGAATCTGAGGCTACTTGGTTAGCTAAAGAAATCCAAGATTGGCTTAATTTAAAGTAAAGACTGACCTCTCCCCCCAACCCCCTCTCCTGGGAGGAGAGGGGGCTTTTTAAACCCCCCAACCCCCTCTCCTGGGAGGAGAGGGGGCTTTTTAAACCCCCCAACCCCCTCTCCTGGGAGGAGAGGGGGCTTTTTAAACCCCCCCTTCCCTTGCAGGGAAGGGGGATGGGGGGTTAGGTTTTTATTCGGTTGGTTGTTCGTCGGGTGTAGGGGTTTTTGGGGATTTTTTCTTGCGTGTAGTAGTGCGCGTTTCGCTGCCAATTCCCTCTCTCAATCCCACGGCTATTTTACTATGCTTCTCAATCTGTCCCATCACTTGTTTTGCCCGCTGAATTACCACCGCTGGTAACCCCGCCAAACGCCCTACTTCTATTCCATAAGACTTATCCGCACCTCCGGGTTGCACTTGATGCAAAAATATAATTTGCTCCGGCAATTCTTTCACAGTTACCTGATAATTAGCCACATTAGACAACATCGAAGCCAATTCGTTCAACTCGTGATAGTGCGTGGCAAAAATAGTCCTAGCTTTGATTTCCGCTGCCAAGTATTCCGCCACCGCCCAAGCAATAGAAAGACCATCAAAAGTAGCCGTCCCCCTTCCTATTTCATCTAACAAAACAAGCGATTTAGGCGTCGCATGATTGAGGATATTTGCCGTCTCATTCATCTCCACCATAAAAGTAGATTGACCAGTCGCCAAATCATCCACCGCACCCACTCGCGTGAAAATGCGATCGCACACCCCCAAAACCGCCTCCCGCGCCGGAACAAAACTCCCAAGCTGCGCCATCAACTGAATCAACCCCACCTGCCTCAAATAACAACTCTTCCCACTAGCATTAGGCCCCGTTAATATTACCAAATCCGGCCTCTCTCCCTCTTCCTCTGCGCCCTCTGCGTCTCTGCGGTTCAATAACTCATCCCTCCCCAACTGCGTAGAATTAGGCACAAAAAACCCAGCAGGTAAAGATTGCTCAACCACCGGATGACGCCCATCAACAATAATAATTTCCCGCCCCATCACCATCTCAGGACGACAATAACCTTGATATACCGCAACTTCAGCCAAACCAGCCAAAACATCCGCCGCAGCAACAGCACGAGAAACATTACGAATTAACTCCGCTTGTTCTCCCACCTCGGATCTCAAATCGCAAAATATTTCATATTCCAGCCGGTCTAAATCTTCCTTAGCTGTTAAAATTCTCGCTTCCCTTTCCTTCAATTCCGGAGTAATATAACGCTCCTCTTTAGTCAGCGTTTGTTTGCGTATATAGTTTTTTGGAACTTGGTCTATTTTCCCTTTCGAGATGCTGATATAGTATCCAAAAGTTTTGTTATATCCTACTTTTAGCGTAGAAATACCCGTACTAGCTCTTTCGGTTACTTCCAAATTGGAAACCCATTCATGGTCATCTTTTGCCCCTGCTCGCATTTCATCTAATTGGGGATGGACTCCATCTCGAATTAAACCACCTTCGGTGATATGAATTGGCGGCGATTCTACTAAATAAGCGCGAATTCTTTGACCCAATTGTTCCAGAATTGGATGTACTTTTTGCAATGCTCTCAGGTAAGGCGATTTCCCATCTGTTACCAGTGCTGCTAAGTCTGGTAATTTTAACAGCGAATCGGCTAATGCTACTAAATCTCTCGCACTCGCCGTACCAGATCCTGCGCGTCCTGTCAAGCGCTCAATGTCGTATATTTGGCGCAATAACTGACGCAATTCTTGCCGCAAAGAGCTATTTTCTACTAATTCTTGAATTGTATCTTGTCGCGCTCGAATTCCTTTAATATCGAGCAATGGTTGCAAAACCCATCGGCGCAAGGCGCGACCTCCCATTGCGGTGCAGGTTTTATCTATTGCCCACAATAGAGAACCGTGAAAGGTGTTATCGCGGACGGTTTGAGTGATTTCTAAATTGCGGCGGGTTTGGTAGTCTAATATTAAATAATCGGCAATGGTGTAAGTTCGCAGAAGTTGTAAAGGAACCTGGAGTTTATTTTGGATTTGGGATTTTATATTTTGGATTGAATTTTTTCCTGTTGTCTCCTTTTCTTCTACTTTCTTATTTACAGTTCTTTCCAGATATTCTAATAATCCACCAGCGGCGCGGGCGGCGAGGGGGAGGTGTTCGCATCCCAAACCTTCGAGGGATTTCAAATTAAATTTTTGCAATAATCTCGGCTTGGCTTCGGATAAACTAAACGGACTTTGGGGACGCAATGCATAACAAAAACTATTGGGTAAACAAGCTGGTATACTCTCCGATTTTTCTCCTGGACGTAGCAGTGCGCCTAAATCTGGGGCGTTGGTTGGTACTAAGATTTCCGAAGGCTGCAAGCGCATTAATTCTTGCGTTAAATGAGCTAAATTAGTCGATTGCGTGGTTAGAAATTCGCCTGTAGAGATATCTGCATAAGATAAACCCCAATGTTCGCCTGCAATCACAACTGCTGCTAGAAAATTATTGCGCTTTGCAGTGAGCATTCCCTCATCTAAGAGAGTTCCGGGGGTAAAAACGCGGGTAATTTCTCGGCGGACTAAACCTTGTGCTTCTGCTGCATCTTCGACTTGGTCGCAGATAGCGATCGCATACCCTTTTTCTACTAACATCGCGCAGTATCTTTCTAACGCATGGTGAGGTACGCCCGTCATCGGAACTCGCCCAACTTCTTTCCCCCCTTCTTTACTCGTCAGAACCAGTTCTAATTCCCGCGAAACTGTAATTGCATCCTGAAAAAACGTTTCAAAAAAATCGCCGCACCGATACAACAGCAACGCATGAGGATACTGCTGTTTTACTTCCACGTAATGCTGATACATCGGCGACAGCTTTGTCCGATCCAACAGTCGGTAGTCTGCATTAGGGATTGTAGCTTCGGTTACTCTAGCGCTTTTGGTTGTTTTTGGAGTCGATGCCTCGGTAGAATAGCTCATGGACGTTTGGTGATAGAGATGGAATTTCCATTTAAGGATCGTACCCCGTAGCCAGTCTTGTCTTTTGTGGCGATTTTTCTGCGGTAAAAACCGCTCAATTTCCACTTCTCCTTTTCTTTTGAGTCCTGACTGGGGGAGACGGTTCCTATGCCTTTAACTGCTCAGCAACTGTTAAAAATTGTACCCGATCGCCTTTTTTTGCCTAGAATTGTCCAACAATCTTAATAGTTGCATCCCCCATCGAAGTCTGTTGTGTTGCTATATTAGGCCATTGGGCCGCTAATTTTTTCAGTTTCTCCGCATTTCCCAGGACAAACTCTGTGCCGAAAGCTGCCTCAGGACTTGTCTCATTACCGGCATCGGTCATTACCCAAAGAGGCAGATGCCAACATCTGGGAAAAATTCTGAATATCTTTTACCAGGGTAAGCTTGCTTTTTCCAGTTTCTGTATCTCGATGCGCTACCACTACAAATCTTACTATTTCTGGCCATAAAGCATCTAGCAAACTTGTATTATGCGTAGTAACTAATATATCAATCTTTCTCTGTTCCCCTATTTCTCTTAGCATTTTTACAAGCAATTCTGAACGAGATGGATGCAGTCCATTATCCACATCTTCAATTATTAATTGACTACCTTCAGGTCGAGTCATAAGTGCTGCGATAATACCGAGAAACCTCAGAGTTCCATCTGACATTCCCCTCGCATCTATTAGCATTGGCGGTTGAGCGGGTATCCACTGTTCTTCGCAGTATAGCATTGCATCGCTATTCAATCTGCCAACTGGTTCTGCCCAAACTTTCTGAATATCTTTTTCTGGTAAATGCTTTACATAAGTAAGTATAGTTGATTCCACCTGTTTTTTTTGTTCATCTGGCATTGCTGCTAACACCCCAGCAATATTCGATGCATCGCTTAGAAGTTGAGGAGAAAGGGGTGAATAAGATCGCATTTTATCAGGACTAGGATCTAGAGTAAATATATTACCTATTGTTTCCCAAATTATAAAAATCCCTTTTGCCAGTTTGCCTACCACCGAATCCTTCGGCAATAAACCTGGTAATGACTGAAAAATTAATTGACTCAAAATAGATTTGTAACGTAAAAAAAATTGTTTTCCTTGACTATTTGTATCGTAAATTTTTGCTTCAATCGCTCCATATGTCGTCAGCGGTTCTGTTTGAAATAATATTTCTTTCTCTGTTTCCTTTTCATAATTCAAGTTTTTTTTAATCAGCCTCAAAGATTCCGCCATCAGTTGAACTTGTGGTTTAGTTTCAACCGTGATGCTATAAAGGTAATCCTTACTATCATCTTCCCCCTTAATTAATACCTTCAAAGTAAATTTAGTTTCTGGTTTGAGTGCAGCCCATTCTACACCTCCCCGAATCGAGGGAACTATCAAATCTCCTACTAAAGCCGATTGAAGTTGTCTACCTTCTACGGTTCTTTTAAGAAATTCCAGTGCTTCAAGTGCATTGGACTTGCCACTAGCATTGGTTCCAATAAGAACGGTAAGGGGAGCGATGTCAAGTACCGCATGGCGGAAACTTTTCCAGTTTTCCAGGATGAGTTGTTTAAGCATGACTATTTCCCAATTCAATTTTCACAATGCTCTCTCTATAAAATCTAACAAAATTCGCTGGTGAGCCAGCCCCAAAGGTCGGACTTGTCCTGCTATTTCCGAATAACGTTCGCCTGCTCTTATTTCTGCGGGTGTTAATAGTCCCATATCCCAACCTTCGCCTAAAATTAATTGATTTAATTCCACTGTCAAGGGTGCGTGATAAACGTGGCGAAGTACGTTGTTATCGGCATAATAACCAAAAAATGAGGGAGAAGCAGGTACGTAACCAATTTCCTCTAATAATTCTCGCTTGAGTGCGTCTTCTGGAGCTTCATCTGGTTCGATATGTCCGCCAAAAAAGGCCCAGTGTCCGGGATAAGCAATACCGGGAATATCATCGCGCAGTTGCATGAGAAATTTACCGTCGCGATATAAGATGGCGATCGCTACCTGTTTTCTATCCATAACTTCTACCTCACAGTCGCTGCTGTTCTTCAACGTACACTTCTTTTAAAGTTTTCCCACCAACACTAATATTTTTATGTTGCACCTTGGCTTTAAGCAAAACTTGCTCTTTTTGATTCGGGGCTTTTTGTTTAGTAACTACCCAGATACTCCCCGTTGAGTCTTTCAACTCATAGGCGCTACTCTCCAACAACGGAACTTGCTTGCCAACCTCGCCTTCCAGGTATACAGTAGAAGATTTAGTCGCAGACTTCTGCACATCGCCGATAGTGGTAATCGGGACATTAGGTCTTGGCAGGAAACTCAATCTCGATTTTGCCAAGTTAGCGCAACCGCACAAGCCTCCCATCATCAGTGATACAGTACCGATCCGAAGTACCTGGTGCTTAGCTGTTATCATAAAAAATTTCTGATGGCGGATACTCATTTTGATTAATCTGCTTTACTAGAAAGTGTTTGCTTGCTGTTGCTGTTAAAGACATTAACGCAAGCGCCAGCATTTCTGGAAGCTGATGGATACAAAAGTTGCCCAAACCCTAGACGGTAAAGCCCTCGCCCAAAAAATTTACGCTGAACTTGCGGATCAAATTCAGTCGCTGCAAGCTGAAATCGGGCGGAAGCCTGGTCTAGCGGTGCTAATGGTAGGCGATAACCCCGCTAGCGCCGCCTACGTGCGGAATAAAGAGCGTGCTTGCCAAAAAATCGGGATTGCTTCCTTTGGCAAGCATTTTCCCGCCGAAACTGCTTTTGGTGAATTAGAGCAAGTGATTCAATCTCTGAATCAGGATGAACGGGTAGATGGGATTTTAGTTCAACTGCCTTTACCGCCCCACTTGGATAGCGTCGCACTGCTGCACGCGATCGCACCCGATAAAGACGCCGATGGACTCCATCCGGTTAATTTGGGGCGTCTGGTGCGGGGAGAAACCGGTTTACGTAGTTGCACCCCCGCAGGCGTCATGCGCCTCCTGCAAGAATATGAAATTGAATTAAAAGGGAAACAAGCGGTCATCCTTGGGCGTAGTATTTTAGTGGGCAAGCCAATGGCTTTGATGCTGCTAGAAGCGGATGCGACGGTAACGATCGCTCACTCGCGATCCCAAAACCTCCCCGACATCACCCGCAGTGCCGATATCCTAATTGCGGCAGTAGGGCGTCCCAATTTGGTCACCCCTGAAATGGTCAAACCGGGCGCCGTCGTCGTCGATGTCGGCATCAATCGCGTTACCGATGACGCCGGTAATTCCCGCCTCGTGGGAGATGTCCAATTTGACGGGGTAAAAAGCGTCGCCTCTTCTATTACCCCCGTTCCCGGCGGCATTGGTCCGATGACCGTCGCCATGCTGTTGCAAAATACAGTGTGGAGTTATCGAAAATCTTGGGTTTAAAACCCTGTCCTTCTGGGACGGCATTACTCCCGACCGATTCCCGACGGTTTCCTTGTCAAACAGGCGCGGGTAGTCCTTAAAGCGTCCGGGTATTTCGTCACGCTGTCGTTACAGCTAAATGTCAACGTTCCCGATGTACCTTTTCGCGGACACCCGCTAGGGATAGATCTTGGACTCGATAAATTCTTGGCTACTTCCGATGACGAATTGGTCGATAGACCCCGATTCTTGAATAGCCTTCACCGTAAGCTGAAATTGCTACAAAGAAGACTCAAGAACAAACAGAAAGGTTCTAACAACCGACACAAGCTGAATCAGAAGATAGCGAGACTACATCAAAAAATCTCCGATACCCGAAAGGATTGGCACTTCAAACTAGCTCATCACCTAACCCGACAGGCGGAGGGGATATTCGTAGAGGATATCGACTTCGGTTCGTGGGGACGGGGGATGTTGTCGAAACACTGCCTCGATGCGGGATTCGGGCAGTTCGTTAATATCCTGAGTTGGGTGTGTTGGAAAGAGGATGTCTATTTCGGCAGGGTCGATAAAAACGGAACCTCTCAAATCTGTCCGAATTGCGGCACACACACGGGCAAGAAAACTCTCGATGTTCGGGTACATTCCTGCCCGTCGTGCGGGTACACGACCCATCGGGATGTCGCCGCCGCCAGGTCATTCGGAATCGGGGAATTGAAGCCGTAGGGCATACGGTATATCAAAATGTCTGTGGAGACGATGGGGCGGGGGTTGTCCGTCAGGGCGATCTAGCCAGCAGTCTAGGAAGCAGAAAACCTAAAAGGCGACTTTTAGGAATCCCCGCCCTTCAAGGGTGAGGAGGATGTCAAAGCCAAAAGCGGTAATCGGTCAAAGCGAATTGCAGATTGTAGATTTGAGATTTCAGATGGGAAAATTAAGATTTTGCTGTCAATCTGCAATCTGCAATCTCAAATCTGAAATTCATTTGCCGCTTCACCTGTAAAATTGGTACGGAAATGACAAACGTAAGGAATCCAGGGATGGTAGTTACGGACGATCGGCATTCGCCAACAGGGGAATCTCCAACCTTTGATTTATCAGCTTATCTGAACCAGCGACAGGCTTTGGTGGAGGCAGCTTTGGATTGTGCCTTCCCCCTCACCTATCCTGAAAAAATATACGAGTCGATGCGCTATTCCCTGCTGGCAGGTGGAAAGCGCCTGCGTCCCATTCTCTGTCTCGCTACCTGCGAACTCACCGGGGGGACGGTGGAAATGGCGATGCCAACTGCAATCGCCCTGGAAATGATTCACACGATGTCGCTGATCCACGACGACCTGCCCGCGATGGATAATGACGATTATCGGCGGGGGCGTCTGACCAATCATAAAGTTTACGGTGACGATATCGCGATTTTGGCGGGAGATGGTTTGTTAGCCTACGCTTTTGAGCATGTAGTTGAGGAAACTAAAAACGTACCCGCCGAACAACTTTTAAAGGTAATTGCTCGTTTGGGGCGTGCCGTCGGGGCGGCAGGTTTAGTCGGCGGTCAAGTGGTTGACTTAGAATGCGAGGGACGCACTGATACAACCCTGGAAACGCTGCATTTTATCCACACCCACAAAACAGGGGCGCTGCTAGAAGCTAGCGTAGTTTGCGGCGGGATTTTGGCAGGCGCATCCGCTGCCGATTTGCAACGCCTGTCCCGTTATGCTCAAAATATCGGGCTAGCGTTTCAAATTGTGGATGATATTTTGGATATCACCGCAACTCGCGCCGAGTTGGGCAAAACCGCAGGTAAAGACCTGCAAGCGAAAAAGGCGACCTATCCCAGTCTTTGGGGGTTAGAAGAATCGCGCCAACAAGCAAAGCAATTGGTTGAGGATGCTAAGGCGGAATTAGCACCCTTTGGTGAAAAAGCTCAACCGCTACAGTCGCTGGCTGATTTTATTACTAGCCGCACCCACTAATCCGGATAATTTAAAATCCAAAATCCAAAACCCCAAATCGATATGCAGGACTTTGGTAAAATTTTAGACAACCACGTGCTGGTTGTCGCTCTTATAGCCTGTCTCATCGCTCAACTGTCTAAAATCATCGTCGAACTTGTCCGACACGGCAAGGTAAGTTTGCGCGTTTTAACGACAACTGGCGGAATGCCCAGCGCCCATTCGGCTTTGGTAACATCCCTGGCAGCGGGTGTAGGACAAACGGTAGGATGGGCGTCTCCTGAATTTGCCATCGCCACCATTTTCGCCATAATTGTCATGTACGATGCCGCCGGAGTCCGTCAGGCGGCGGGCAAGCAAGCGCGCATCCTCAATCAAATGATTGATGAATTATTCCGCGAACACCCTACGTTTAGCGAAGACCGCCTCAAGGAATTGCTCGGTCACACGCCGTTTCAAGTAATTGTAGGATCTGTGTTGGGGGTGACGATTTCCTGGCTAGCTGGACCAGCTTATTAAATTTTAATTTCTGGGCTGGTTCGGTAAAACTTGCCCTCGCAGCAACGTCACCTGCCGACCATCTACCATCATCGCAAAAAAGCCCCGCTCCGATAGCAACTCAAATGTATTCGTCGCATTCTTATCGTTAGTGGTATGCAGCACCAATAAATAAGGACGTTGCGCGAAGGAAACTAAACCCACTTCCTTCCCTACCAGTCGCTGTACCTGTTCGGCAATTTCCGGTTTGTTAAAGAAATCTACCAATATCGCATAACCCCTTCCCAAGGGTTGAGGATTAAAAGCAGGTATATTCTGAGATACTACCGTTTGTTCTCGCACCTGTCCCTCTGTCGTCATCCCCCTTTGACTCGATGTTTCCCTAGCAGTTTGAACAACTACAGGGGGTTCCACAAGGAAAGCTTGCAACCCGACAATATCATTTAAGTAACGCACCCATTTTTGCACTTCCTCTGCGTCAGCAAACCCACCTATGCGCGTCACTACATTGTCGGAATATCTACAAACAGAAAGGTTGGTAGTATTTGGCACGGTTTGTCGCACCAACTCCCGACTCCGGGGTGTCTTGCTTTCTACTAACAATAAATACTCGCCCGGTTTAGGCAATTGACAATTTGGAATTGAAGACTGAGCCACAGCAGCATCTATTTTAACAGCCAACCCAGCCGTCGCTAGCAAGGTTGACCCTAAAATAGATTGCGCTACCCTGATGAAACAAGTTTGATGCATAACTGGTGAATTGGTAATTGGTAATTGGTAATTGGTAATTGGTAATTGGATTTTTACCATTACCCTCGTTCCCTGGAACCTTCCTGGGAACGCCATTACCCACTACCCAAGATAAAATTTTTCAGGACACGCCTGCGAGGGATGCTAGCGGGTTAGGAATTGCATCGGAAGGTGCTTGAAATTCGCCAGTTGCGACATATTCCAACCGCAATTTCAGCCAAGTAATAAATTGCTGATTTGTTGAAATAATTGCCGCTGCTGGTTGGGGACACTTGGCTTTAACTTCTGCCATTGTTGGTGCTTCTATAAAAGCGGGTTGTACAACCAGCCAAAAATCTATTTCTTTTTCTTGCTCTTGATAGTTCCGGGTTCTCTCCCTCAAAACTTCTTCCAGGGGTTCTTCTTCGAGTAAAAAGCGTTTGCTTGCTAGGACGTAGTAGTAAGTTGTCATGGTAATTGGTGATTGGTAATTGGTAATTGGTAATTGGTGATTGGTAATTGGTAATTGGTAATTGGTGATTGGTGATTGGTAATTGGTAATTGGTGATTGGTGATTGGTGAAGTCTTTTCTCTTACCCATTACCCATTACCCATTCCCCATTACCCATTCCCCAATATTGCTTGTTTCATTTCGCGGACGGCGCGTTCTAATCCTACTAAAACGGCGCGACTAACGATCGTGTGACCGATATTGAGTTCTTCCATCCCTTTGAGACTGGCGACCAGGTAGACGTTCCAGTAGGTGAGTCCGTGTCCCGCGTTCACTCTCAGACCCGATGCGATCGCATTTTCGCATCCTTTCGCCAAAACCGCTAATTCTTTCTCCCGACTCGCTTCATCGTGCGCTTCGGCGTATTTCCCCGTATGCAGTTCAATAAATTTGGCTTTTACCTTGACAGATGCCTCAATTTGTGCATCTTCCGCATCGATAAACAAGCTGACGGGAATACCGGCATCTTGTAATTTTGCCACCACATCGGTGATGCGGGGAATAAGTCCTGCGATATCGAGACCGCCTTCGGTGGTGACTTCTTCGCGGCGTTCCGGGACTAAAGTCACGTAATCGGGTTTGATGTCTAGTGCGAAGTCCACCATTTCATCTGTCGCCGCCATCTCTAAATTTAGATGGGTGCGAACAGTTTGCCGCAAGATTCGCACATCGCGGTCTTGGATATGCCGTCTATCTTCCCGCAGATGGACGGTAATGCCATCCGCACCTGCAAGTTCTGCCAGCACCGCCGCCGCCACGGGGTCGGGTTCTACCGTGCGACGTGCCTGCCGAATCGTGGCAACGTGGTCGATGTTGACGCCGAGTGTAGGCAAGATTAGATTCTCCTATGGGCGAATCCACAATCTTTTATTTTACCCTACAGGCACGCAAGAGGCAAAACTTGCAACAATACTGAGGGTATCGGCTACTAACCTAAGACAGGGCAGTCTTAACTTTGGAAAACAACGAACCAACCGTACAAACACTCATAGAAGCAGCGGGGACAACTCAACGACAATTAAGCCAGAAGCTAAAAGTCACCGAATTAAGTATTAACAACTGGGCTAACAGGAGAAAACTGCCAAGAGTCGATCATTTTTTAGCGATGTGTCGCGAGTTAAACGTTTCACCTAAAACTCTGGCTAAGGCGATGCGGTTAGAAGTTGAGGGGATACCTGATGATGTACCACCATTTCCACAACCTGACGAATAACTCATGACTGAACCAGCAACATCACCTCTGATGCGTCTCAGAATCCTGCGACATTTGACTCAAAAGGAACTGGCAGAAGCTTTAGGCGTTACAGAGAATACCATTGCCAACTGGGAAAGAGGTAGAGCCATACCCAAGTTAACGCCGAATCAATTCAAAACTCTGGTTAAAATGTTGCAGATCGGTTTGGAAGACTTACCCGATGATTTTGGATCGCAGTCAGGAACGCCACCCGACCAATAGTATTACTCCCTTCGCGGTATAAGACTATCTATCTCTTCTTTTCTCTTACCTCTGTGTTCTCTGTGTCTCTGTGGTTCGTTAATTATATATTCTTCTGGTGCGAAGGGAGTAGAAGAAACGCTTGCTCTAATTTTTACATACGTTGGCGACCGCTAAAATGTAGCTATATAGCTCTAAATCAAACATCACAGGTAACTCCCATGACTGCTTCTTCAACTCAATCAAAGCAAAAGCTAACTTTTGAGCAATTTATAGAGTACCCTCTTGAAGATGGTCGCTATGAACTGGTGAATGGAGAAATTGTGAAAATATTAGCCACCCGACAGCATGACGATATCGCGGATTTTCTTGCAGACTTAATGAAAGCCGAAGTCAACCGCCTGAATCTGAACTATAAAGTTTCAGACAGGATTATGATTGCCACCACAACTAAAGAGGGTAAAGAACAAGGACGATTTCCTGACGTGAGCGTAGTTAGCCTAGATATATGGCGTTCAAACCGTTTGGCTTATTCAGCTTTGCGCGACCCTTTGCAACTCGCTGTGGAAGTGGTTTCAACTAATTGGGAAGATGACTACATTGATAAATTGGGTGAATATCAACGTTTGGGTATTCCTGAATATTGGATTGTAGACTATTTAGCTATTGGCAGCAGAGATTACCTTGGCAATCCCAAACTTCCTACTTTTTTTGTGTATCAACTAAATGCAGATGGAGTTTATGAAGTTACTGCCTATAGAGGTTCTGAACGGATAGTATCTCTTACATTCCCAGAATTGGAATTAACAGTTGAGCAGATTTTGATCGTTTAGATTAGTACCAAAAAGTAGATAATAAGTTAGGTGCTGATTTACCAAGGCGAGTATGAAGATACACCCACGAGAAATCTACGATTTGCTGCTGGAGTCGAGTCAAACGACAGCATTGGTGCGGGAGGTATTGATCGGTTTAACCTGGACATTTTGCCAAGCAGAGGGGATGGGGTTGTGCATGAGTCCGGGACAGCCAACGCGCACCTTGCCTTGGGCAGGAACGCTGGTAAACAAAGCGATCGCACAGTTAGCCCCCTGGGTGCGTTCTTGGGATAGTTATCAAGCAACTGTTGGGATGGCAGCAATTAATGCGGCGATTAATCCATCTTCACCACTACTGGAAAAAGCCCAGCCGATTGCGCCCAAAGGTGCGGCGAATCTCGCTGTTTTTGAGCATTTTTTACCATTGATTCGCGGAAAAAAAGTAGTAGTAATTGGTCGCTATCCCGGACTATCTCAGTACGAACAAGAGACAGAAATTACGGTAATTGAACGCCAACCCAGCGGTCAAGATTTGCCAGATACTGCCTGTGAATATCTCTTACCAGAAGCCGATTGGGTTTTTCTCACTGCCACCTCAATTGCGAATAAAACTTTTCCGCGCTTAGTAGAGTTGTCGCAAAATGCCAACTTAGTTTTGATGGGTCCGACGGTACCCTGGTTGCCAGATTTAGCCCATATGGGAATCGATTATTTAGCAGGTGTAAAAGTTACTAATACCGAGGCATTACGGCAAACAGTTGCCGAGGGAGGCGGTGTGAGAATTTTTGACACTGGCGTGCAATATTGCGTCCTGAAGTTATGAGCAAATCCTTTTGATTTATCGGCAAGGAAAGCGAGCGGGATCGCTTTCGTTTCTCCACTACAATCCCGAAACTATATCCGAACTATATGACCTCAAAAATACTCAAAAATCAACTCCATTATCTTGATTTCATCGAACAAGAGTTGCTTTTGTGCCCAAAACAGCCAACCGCTCCTTTAGTTATAGATATGTTTGCAGGTTGTGGCGGTTTTGCTCTAGGTTTTGAAGCCGCAGGTTTTAGAACTATTGGTTACGAAATGTTAGCAGATGCCTGCACAACTTATCGACACAATCTCCATACTTCATGTTATCAAATTACTTTAACACCTGCATCAGATTTAGTTGATGGCGCCGATGTAATAATTGGTGGCCCTCCATGTCAACCTTTCAGCGTGGGGGGAAATCAACGAGGATTAAAAGATAGCCGCGATGGTTTTCCAACATTTCTATCTGCCGTTGAGCGTTATCGTCCTAAACTTGCCTTGTTTGAGAACGTGCGGGGAATGTTATTTCGGAATCAAGCTTATTTTCAAGAAATTGTCAATGCTTTGCAAAAATTTAACTACTTTGTTGAATGGCAAATTTTAAATGCCGTTGACTATGGAGTTCCACAACGCAGAGAGCGACTTTTCTGCGTAGCCCATCAAGGTGGTTGGAAATGGCCTAAAAAAACGAATTTATCATTACATTATACAGCAGGAGAGGCATTAGGAGAACTGGCATTATCAGCACCGCCTGAATCAAAATTTCTCACGATCAGTATGGATGAATATGTCAAAAAATATGAGAAAGCTTCCCAATGTATTAGGCCAAGAGATTTACATCTAGACACCCCTGCAAGAACCGTAACTTGCCGTAATTTATGCGGTGCAACTGGCGATATGTTGCGAATCCGCTTACCCGATGGACGGCGCAGAAGGCTGACAGTTCGTGAAGGAGCGCGCCTTCAGAGTTTTCCAGATTGGTTTGAGTTTCAAGGCTCTGAAAATAGTCAGTTTAATCAGATTGGAAATGCCGTACCGCCGCTTTTAGCAAAAGCTTTAGCGCGTTCTGTAATGGCATACTTGAATAATTTGGAAAACAGCCCATCTGAGAAGGTAAATCCACCAGCACAATATATACAGTTATCTTTTGATTTTTAATGTCTAATAGCCCTAGTTTTCCCGAACCAACTCAAGCTATCAAAAAGATGGAGGAAGCTAAAGCTATCCTCCGAGATATGGGGTTACCAGCAGCTCAGCAAAACGAACGCTCTGCCCTCACATTACTAGCTTTGCTAAATTTAAAGGTCGATACACCCTGGACAGAAGCAAGTAATCCTTTACTCGGCATTACTCCAATTATGGAGTTTATTGCCCAACAATATGGGAAAATATACGCACCCAACACGAGGGAAACGATTCGTCGCTTCACCGTTCATCAGTTTGTAGAAGCTGGCTTTCTGATTCCAAATCCAGATCGGCCTTCAAGACCTACAAATAGTCCAAAAACCGTTTATCAGATTGAGGCTAACGCTCTGGAATTGATTCGTACTTACCAAACAAATTACTGGAGCGATCAACTAAAAAATTACTTAACGTCTATTAAGACATTGCAGCAGCGATATGCTCAAGAACGGGAGAGGCAACGGATTCCCGTGACGCTGAAAACTGGGGAAAAAATCTCTTTGTCTCCGGGAGGGCAGAATCTTCTGACCGAGAAAATTATCAATGATTTTTGCGAGCTATTCACGCCAGGAGGAAAGCTAATTTATGTAGGCGATACGGGTGATAAATGGGGTTATTTCGATCGTGAGTCACTGGAAGCGTTGGGTGTTACTGCTGATGCACATGGAAAGATGCCTGATGTTGTGGTTCACTATGTTCAAAAGAATTGGCTAGTCCTAATTGAGGCCACTACCAGTCATGGCCCCGTGACTCCAAAACGCCGGAACGAACTGCAAGCAGTCTTTCAAAATTCTACAGCTGGCCTTGTATTTGTCACTGCTTTTAATCACCGCAGCGATATGGCAAAATATCTAAATGAAATTGCTTGGGAAACGGAAGTCTGGGTGGCTGATGCACCAACTCATATCATCCACTTTAACGGCGATCGCTTCTTAGGGCCGTACCCTTGAATTTTGGGTCATCATGCGGGTAGCCTCATTCTTTACAGGCATTGGTGGGTTCGATCTTGGCTTTGAAAGATCTGGAATGAAAGTCGTATTCCAATGCGAAATAGACCCCTTTTGCCAAAAAATTCTCAAACGACACTGGCCTTGCGTACCGATTCATCAGAAATTTGGGTGGAAACCCGGTTCTTCGAGGACGGCTTTACATTTACTGGAATGCTTGGGCATAATTTGAGTGGTCGCAGACCCGCCCGGACAACGGAGACATAAAGCCTAACACCAAAGTCTGTTCCAGGAGCAGCGGCGCAGAAAAGTTGGCAGACCGGGATAAGAGTAAGGGGCAATGGTAAATCAACCCTAAACTTCAAAAAGTGCATAAGCATTTGTTTGTTTGGTTTCGTTTTGGCGGTGGGACACACCGTGTCAGTCTGTGGAGCGAACATAAGACCAAATCTCTTTAAGGGTGGAGGCAGTTGCTATGAAGCAGAAACCTAAATCGCGAGGTTTAGGAATCACCGTGGCTTGAGCAACAACGGTGAGGATGTCAAGAAGACATCACAACCCTCGTTCCTGCAACTATCCCTGCCGCTGATTTATGGTGTGCCGGATGGCCCTGTCAAGACCTCAGCAACGCCAACACAGAACGAAAGGGACTTGCAGGAGAACGAAGCGGACTGTTCTACAAATTTATGGAACTTGTTGGAGAAGTTCAGCCAGCGTGGTTGGTCTTGGAAAATGTGCCTGGGTTGCTCTCGGCAGAGCAAGGAACCGCGCTTGAACTCGTTATCGACACGCTGGAAGCGCACGGGTATTTGGGGGGATGGCTATCGTGTAACGCTCTCGATACGGGCATACCCCACGACCGAGATCGAGTCTTCTTTATCGCCAGTTTTAGATCGCAAAGTGCCTATAGAATCTTTACTGACAGCAGCGAATTGTCTGGGGATTCTCCGTCGCGAAAATCGAGCCAAACGCAAACTAGATCGAGCGTTCGTGAAGGCACTGTCGGAAACACTCCGCTTGTGGTACAACGTCGCGGCGGCTTCGGGTATACCTTGGCAAAAAGCATCTGCCCCACGTTACGCGCCCAAACTGGAGGACATCAAGGAGGTCATTCAGACCGACCAATACTCTGTGGCGAGAAACTTGACCTGGACAGAATGGGAAAAGCTGATGGGGTTTCCTCCCGGATGGACTCTCGCAGAGGGAGACTCCTTGGTAACGCCGTTCCGCGATCGCACAATGGATTGGCAGAAAAATCGTAGAAATCCAGAGTCAAGATCAAGCCTAACAGAACATCTAAGGTAAGCTTTCCCCAGCTTACTCAAGTTCTTTTGAGGCGATACTGATATATACAGTCCCAAAACAGCAGTAAAAATTAAACAAAACACTATGACCACCGAAACCATAGAACTGTTATCCAGCCGAGAAATAGAAAAAATGCGTCAAGCTGGGCGCTTGGCGGCTCAACTCCTGGAGCATCTCGAACCAATGGTAAAACCAGGAGTTACTACCCTCGAACTCAACGATGAGGCTGAACGCTGGACAAAAGCGCATGGTGCTAAAAGCGCCCCCCTTGGCTATCACGGTTTTCCCAAATCTATCTGCACCAGCGTTAATCAAGTCGTATGTCACGGCATCCCCAATGCTAAGCAAATACTTAAAGATGGTGACATTATTAACATCGACGTGACGCCGCTTGTAGATGGTTACCACGGCGATACGTCTAAAACTTTCTTCGTCGGTACGCCTTCACCCACAGCCAAAAAGCTCGTAGAAGTGACTCAGGAGTGTCTCATCAGGGGCATTGCTGAAGTAAAACCAGGGGCGCGGATTGGCGATATCGGCGCGGCGATTCAGGAATACGCAGAAGCCCAAGGCTTTTCGGTTGTGCGAAATTTTACCGGACATGGCGTTCACCGGATTTTCCACACTGCACCGGAAATCCCCCACTATGGGAAGCGGGGTACGGGGAAGCGTTTAAGACCGGGTATGGTGTTTACAATCGAACCGATGATTAATGAGGGGACTTGGGAAGTTGAGGTTTTAGATGATGGGTGGACTGCTTTGACGTTAGATCGAAAACTTTCTGCTCAGTTTGAGCATACCGTCGCGGTGACTAACTCTGGCGTCGAAATTCTTACCAATCTTTAGCAATGAAATCTTTGACAATTGAGTTGTTTTGTGGTAAGGGAGGATAGGTGGGGTGAATGCGATCGCCCAACCAACTCCACTTGAAGCGGACGCGGTGATGCGGAGAGACCGTGACGCGGGGACACCTTATGGTAAGCGGCAGGGGATTCTAACCAGGAAGAATTTTCTTCATATTGAAGAGGACAAGGGAGAGCACCGGAGACGGTGACGCGGGGACACCTTATGGTACAAGCTAGGGGATTCTCACAAGGAATAATTTTTTTCTTCTAGCGCGTTTAAATTCGGGAGGCTGAGAGCGGGTGCTTCTCACTTGAGAAGGGTGCAAGATCGCGTCTCCCCAACTCCTTTGTCTGGGCGTCTTCTTGGTCAAAATGCTGGGAAAGGAGAAGCAAAGCGATGGCAAATCAAGCCAAAGGCATCATATCATGTCGCTTGAATTCCCCATAATAAAAAAACCTTACCCCGTCGTTGCGTAGGGACACGGCATCATAGATATCTCGGACAAACAGATAAAGTTAATTGTGCCGTGTCCCGGAGCGTGATTATGGGTAATCGACCCGACATGATATCAGTTACCGCAAGACTTGCAATTGTCTTGCAGCGTCGCAGCGACTGGGAAACCGAACCACTCGATCGCCGGATTTCAGTCTACTTAGGCAGCGGAAAAGGAACGTAGTCATAACCTGTAACGGTGATATTAATCTGTTTCAGTTGGACTAAAGACACTTCACCATTGCGATCGCCTTGAAAATGGACTTTTCCTGTTACGCCATCGACCGAGAACTCGTTACGAGCAAGGTCATTTTTCAAGCATTCACGACTGGGTTTGTCTGCCGTTTGATCGCAAGTTTTGATACCTTGGATAATTGCCTGTGTTGCATCATAAGCCATAGCAGTGCGCCAAGTCAGATTACCACTGCGCCAATCAACATTCTTCCCCCACAATTTGGTAGCGTTCACAGCAAAACTCTTTCCTCTCCCTGCTGTGGGATTCCAAGGCACTGCCACTATCATGCCTTCAATACCCTGTCCTTGCTCTAGTGTTTGATAGGTGTTAATTGTAGAAGAACCAAACAACTTTAAATTCTGTTTTTTTGCTGCTGCTGCCATCTTTATGGCCTTAGCCTCAATTGCAGCTGCTGCGTCGGTTGTTAGTCCCAAACTATCTCGTAGCTCATTTAATGTTTGGCGACCAAGAGGAATAATCTCTCCGCCACCCTGCTTTGACCAATACTCAACTTCTTGACGATATTTGAGCTTCGGATCGTCCTTCGGTGCTTTAGCAAGCTGGATTTTATAGCCTTCTTTAATTGCATAGATCTCAGGTTTCATTGCCGGAACAGATTCTTGCACTTTTTCTTTGGCATACTGATGTAATTCATCAACAGAAATCCAACCGTCTTCATCTCGATCTGCTGCACCAGTATTGAGCCCCTCAACTATATAACGGGTGTAGATATTTTCAAAACTATATTGGGTTGAAGTCGAAGATGTCAAAACAGCTCGCCCCTCTCCACCTAATTGGTTCAGGACTTACCCAGGTCTAGGCCATCACCTTTGTTTCTGTGTAAAGAAACCCGGTTTCTTTGCGTAAGTCCTGGAAAAATCGATACGCAGTAGGATAAGCTACCATCGGGAACCTTCCCGCTTCTAACAACCCTCGCAGCACTTCGGTAATGTGTTAGATCGAAAACTTTCTGCCCAATTTGAGCATAGGGTTGCAGTTACTAACTCCGGCGTCGAGATTCTGACATTAAATTATGGCTATCCCTGAAGTTTGGCTATTTTATCTAATGCCGCTTGGTATTGCTGGGTATATCCTTTTTTGTGAAAAAGTTCTGCGGCGGTTTGATAAGCTGCGATCGCTTGCTGCTTGTCTCCCAGTTTAGAGTAAGCGTCCCCCAGATCCTCGTAAACATAGGGGTCTTTGATTTCCCGGGTATCGAATTGAATGGCTTTGTTGTAATACTCGATCGCCGCAGCATATTTTCTCAAAGCCCCATAGGCGTTTCCTAGAAATTGATAGGTTTCGTAGTCATTGGGGTTAATTTTAATCGCTTTTTCGTAATCAGCGATCGCTCTGGGATAGTCGCGCAAATTGAAGTATGCCCTGCCTCGGCTGTGGTAGGTTTTAGCCTGTATGGGATCGAAGCTAAGCGAGCGCTCGAACTCCTCAATCGCTCGCTTAAAGTCATTTTTCTTAGACTTTTCGAGGCCGATATTATAGAATTTTTCAGTACAGGTAGGGGGTGAATCAAAAACTCTGCATGTAAAAACGGGCAGTTGCGGACTCACTAGAAAATAGGTTGTTAAAAGCAGCACCGCGAGCGTACCTGTCCCAGCGATCGCTCTGGGATTTCTCAAGCTTGAGACTTTCTTAGAAACAAGTTCGCTCAGCTTAAATCTAACGGGTTTGTGTTGCTTTTCAATCGGAGCGATATCTTCTTCCCTCAAACCTAAAACCCGCTGAAAATGTTTTAATTCATCGCGAGCAAGGCTACTAAGAGGATATCCATTTTGAATCGCCTTAACAAATACTTCCTCGTATGTTTGCAATTTTCGCTTGTATTCTTGGTAAGGTTTAAGAACTTCAGCTTCAATTGCCGCAGCATCTTCCGGCAGCAATCCCAAATGATTTCGCAGTTCGTCTAACGTCAAGCGACCCACATCAGAAATCTCGCCGCGAAAGGCAAAATTTTCTACCTCTTTCCGATACCTGAGCTTCGAGTCTCCCCTGGGTGCATTAGCCAACAGAATCCTAAAGCCTTCTTTAACCGCATAAATTTCTGGTTTCATGGCGGGAGCGGCTTCTTTGACTTTCTTTTTGGCATATTCGTGCAATTCATCAATAGAAATTGCACCATCATTATCTAAATCTGCTGCACCCGTTTCAATCCCTTCGACCAGGTAATGAGTGTAAGTCGAGAGGTCTAACTCTTTCTGCTCAAAAGAATACTGAGTTGAAGTAGAAGATGTGAGAACCGCACGTCCCTCGCCACCTAGTTGAGTCTGAAGATTCACAGACCCATCATCTTTAGCAGACCAACCTTCGGCAAAAGCTCCGCTAAAACAACAATCCAGAATTACTACCTGTCGCTTCGAGCGACTGTCGCTCATAACATCCTGTACAAAACTGGCTGCAACGGCTGTAGCTTTTATCAGTTCTCCCTGGGTATTTTTGCGAGTGTTGCGCGTGGCAAAATAAAGCTTGCCGCTCTCATCTTTAACGCCGTGACCTGTAAAAAAAAGCAGTGCGAGGTCATCCTTTTGACAACCGGAAAATAAAGTCTCAATTGCTTCTTCCATCGCTTGTCGTTCGGGATTAATTAACGGTTTTACTGAGGTAAAACCGCCCATTTCTGGGTGCTGCAAAATGCGCTGCATTGCCTCGACATCTTTGACTGTACCAGGTAGCGGGTTCAAACCCGAACCATACTCGCTGACTCCTATCAGCAGTGCCACCTTATTCATTTGCTACCTCCTAACAAGCTAGGGATGCAAAAAATGGCTTGACTATTTCCTCATTCGCTGCTACTAGCTCTTGCTTACTGCTGGCTTTGATTTTGAGTTTTTTACCGTTGGCTTCTAGTTCTATTTCAATCGGTTTGTCCCCCAAGCGATCGCCCACAAATCCCAGCAAAGCCTTAATATTTTGTAGGCTGACTTCAGCCGTCAGGATTCCTATTAGTGTGCCTCCAAACGCCTTCGCTCCCTCTGGCATTTCTTCTGGTGACACCAAACCTGCTTGTTCGACGCCATCCAGGTCTTTTATATCTCGCAATAGATTGCGCGTTTTCCTGTCTAGCCTGTCTTCCTCTAAGTCCGGATCTTTGAGAGCTAGGGTAAGTTTAACCGTAGATTCGCCTGTCATTTTAAACCTCTAAATATTGTTAAGTATTGCCAAGGAATTGTTTTCCCTCCTGCTATTTAGATCCGAGAAAAACAAGGAATCTCCTGGTTAACTTAAATATTTTTTACAAAAATTTACAGCGAGCGCTCCCCATTCCCTCTAACTCAAAGCACTGGTATAAAATCGCAACGCAAACCGCCTACACCCAATCGAAATCAAAAATAACCCCAACGCCAATACTCCCAAACCTATCACCCCAACAACTTCACCTCGTCCTCATATTGCCTCCGGCGATACAGTCGTTAAAAATGCTACATAACACTCAAATTAAAGCAAAAACGACTATTGACGAGCCGAGAAACTGAACAAGCAAAGCAACCCGGTTTCTACAAAAAATCGTTGGTTTGGGAACTCGAGATATGCCTCCCTTCCCCACTCGCGTTCGACGGTCGAAACCGGGTTTCTGGCAACGCCCTTTCTAAAGCAAGGGTTGTGTAACTGCTAATAGCTAATCGCTAATGGCTAAATAAAAAAGAAACAGTCAATAATTACTGAGCAGCTCTGGAGGCAATTGAAAAGCGAGCAATTAGCAATTAGCAATTAGCTATCCATACAATACCGATGCCTAAGGATATGATATTACAGCGGATTTCAACCCTTGTGAGGTACAGCGTCAAAGGCTTTGCGTGCAAGCAGCAAAAATGGCAGCGCGCTTGACAAACAAAACCGTACCTCTTTGGGCTGCAATCCGCTATACGAAGCTTTGTTGGCTACTCAACTTGAAACTTCCCCTATTGCTTCAAGACATCGCGGCGGTCAAAATGTTCGTTAATCAACTTTAGTACCGCTTTGGCGATTAATTTGTTAGCACTCTCGGTGAAGTGTCCCTCAGCAACAAAGTTTCTGATGTCGGTAGCCGCAGCAATATTATGAGTACTGATATAGGGAATTGAAGCGCCCTCCAGAGTCGCCGAAAGCGCCTGAAACAAATGATCTTCATAGCCGCGATCGCTAATCAGAAGCACAATGGGAAATTTGCCGTCACTTCTAGCCGTTGCCGCAAAATCGGTAACAATTGCGCTTAAAACGGGGATGTCTATTTCTGCGTTGAACCCGGCTGAGCTATAAATTTTATTTGCAATCATCGCCTGATGCCGCTGTGCATAAGCTCTGCGAATCAGCCGTACAATTGCAGAATTATCCAGCCAATTCCGCTTGAACAAGAATGAGTTAAAGAATTGATCGTTTTCTCGAATTTGGGTGACAAATTCGTTCCACTGTTGCTGGTCTTGCCTGACGGCGCGGAGTTGAGCCAGCGACAAAACTTGAGGCCAAATCGCCTTCAATTTTCCATCTTCCACAAAGTAGCGCGGGTAAGTGTAAGGAATAGGCACTTCAAAATTCCAGGTCAAACCGCTGATTGTTCGGAGTGCTTTAACGCTGGAAGCCAGAATCCCTAAAATCGCTACATCGGCTTGGTGCTTACCCCGATCTAAGTTGTACGCCGCGAATGCGTAATTCGGTGGCGCAGATGGTCCAGCGATTAATCTTAACCCGATTTTGGCATCGATTTCCTTCATCGCCTCACCCATATAATTTGAAAATGACATGCCGTAGATGGCAACAAGCAAATCTTCACCGGCTGCACGGTTTGTGGGTATATTTAATTTTTTCCACATTTCTGGGTCTAACCAGCCAGCCTGTGCGACGGGCCCACTTAATTCGTCTGTCGGCCCTATCATCCGCGCCAATTTTCCTTCCACAGACCGCCCGTATTCAAAATAAAGGTTAAGCTGTCCGGGGGAAGTTACGCGCGGATCTGATGGATACGGAAACAGAAAATTGATCGAGATATCGAACACAAATAGGAAGAAAACTATCCACATTCCGGTTACAAATGCCTTACGGATTTGTTGACTTTTAGCCAGCTTAGAACTGAGAGTATATATACTGTGCAGGTGCATTGCTCAATCCCATAAACACAATAACCAGCATTGTTGCATAAATGGCTGCACGCGCTGGGGTTGGATAACGAAGGTAAAAATCTTGATTCTGAGATTTGTAGGCCAAAAATTCATACCCCATGAGTATTGGAATACCCAACAAGGCAGGTAACGGCGGCTTTGGCATGGTGAGGGCGAAGTTTCCTATATCCACAAACAGAATTTTTGTCAACGTGACAATCTGAGCCAGAGATGTTGCTCGGAATAACAGCCACCCATAGCAAGTTAATACAAAGAAGAACAATGTTGCTACTATCCCTTGCCAATTTCCCAAACCATTTGGCGATGCACTTTGTTTCTTATCTTTGGGACTAAAAACTCGATACACGCACAAAAGTGCGCCTTGATAAAAGCCCCAGAGGACAAAGTTCCATGCCGCACCGTGCCAAAGTCCACCCAGCACCATTGTCGTCATCAGATTTAAATAAGTTCGTAACTCTCCTTGACGGTTTCCACCCAGGGGAATGTAGAGATAATCCCGCAACCAAGTAGACAGACTGATGTGCCACCGCCGCCAAAACTCGCTAGGATCTTTGGAGAAATATGGCAGATTGAAGTTGAGCATCAGTTCGATGCCGAACAGTTTGGATATTCCCCTAGCCATATCGGTGTAGCCGGAGAAATCGCCGTATATTTGGATAGCGTAAAGGAAAGTTGCCAAAACCACATCAATCCAAGAAACCGCCCCACTCGTACCGTAGATTGCATTGACCGAACCTGCTACCCCGTCAGAGATTGCCACTTTCTTGAACAAGCCGAATAATATCAGAAATACACCTTGAGCAGATTGCTCGAAACTTAGCCTACGTCGCTTTGACAACTGCGGCAGTAAGTGGGATGCCCGATCGATTGGACCCGCAAGTAATGAGGGAAAATAAGCTAAGAAAAGGGCAAATTCCGCAAATTTTTCCGCTGGCTCGATCTTGCCTCGATAGATATCAACGGTGTAGCTTATCGTCTTAAACGTGTAAAACGAGATTGCTACAGGCAGAACGATGTTTAAATTTAATAATTCTGCCTCAATCCCCAGGGAGCGAATGCCTGCAACAGCACTGTCAATGAAGAAATTGAAGTACTTAAAAAAGCCAAGCAGTCCCAGGTTTGTACATATACTAATCCACAGGAACAAATCCCGTCGTTTTTTTTCCTTGATTGCGGTCAACCTTGGATACAGCAGATTAGCTATCCCTACTAATGCTATTGTCGCAATTAATACCAACCACCCTGACGGGGCAGCAGGTAGAAGTTGATTCCACTGCACTGATAATCCGAATGTTTCTGTGTTGAGCCGAACTGCATTCCATTGCACGGTAATACAAAAGAACGCTGCCAATATCAGGCACCAAGCCGCAACCCTGCGCCCAGATCGGGTTAATCGACCCGTCTCAATCATAGACCCGCAGTAGAAATCAACTGCGGTTGATAAGACGATCAGAAAAACGAACCTCACATCCCACCAGGCATAAAATATATAGCTAGCCGCGAGCAATATCAAGTTTTGCCCGCCCAGAAGCACCCGGTAGAGTAAATAAGTTACTGTTACAAAAATTACAAATTCAACGGAATTAAACGTCATTTTTTTTTTTTTGAGATAATTGAATTTCCCAAGGACGTCGAGTTCAAATCCATTATATGGTTTGAAATAGAAGTTGGTTAAACTGGCAGAAAGTTTTTTTTTATTCTTAAATCGGTTTCGGTATATTCAACTAGCACAATCGGTTTTTCGCTAATTTTAACTCCCCGTAACCACGCAAGTGAATTCCCATCGTCATGCTAACTCGACGCACTCGTATAAAACCGCAATGCAAATCGCCAAAACCCTATTGAAACCAAAAATAACCCCAGCGCCAATACTCCCGCACCTATTACCCAACCAATTTCCACCCGCCCTAACATCGCTTCCGCTGGTACAGTTGTTAAAAATGCTACCGGCACTATAAAAGTAAAGAAAAATCGATAAGCAGTTGGATACGCTACCATGGGGAACCTTCCCGCTTCTAACAACCCTCGCAGCACTTCGGTAACATTATAAATTTTGACAAACCAGATACTGGTTGCTCCCAGCATAAACCACAAGCTGTAAAGAATTCCCAAACCAAATACAATCGGTACGGCAGCGAGCGCATAATCGCTGGTTTTAATCCCCAGTCGCGTACCCGTATATCCAACTAACACCAAACCAAAGATTAAATCTGGCAGTCCCCAAGGCGAAACGCTACGGGCAGAAAGCCAAAATTGGCTGCTAATCGGCTTTAATAATACAAAGTCCAAAGTGCCGTCTTGGACTTGTCGCACGATGCGATTTAGGTTAGGAACGAGGAAGGTACTGGAAAAACCCTGGAGTAAAGTAAACACTCCCAGCACTACTAATGCTTCTTCCCACTTCCACCCCTGGAAGCTATAACCAGTGCGATAAAACAAAAACAGGGTAAATAAACTGCCCAACAGGTTGCCCAAGCTGCTCAGTGCTGCCAAAATAAAGTTAACCCGGTACTCCAATTCAGCGGCGATCGCTGTTCCCCAAAATAACCCCAATACTCGTAAATATCTTGTCATTGCTAATTGCTAATTGCTAATTGTAAAAGCAGTTTCAGCACACCCGCATCTTCACGCGCCCATCCCAGAATAATGCTTTAATCCTCGACGCCACAACCAACGGTTCCAAACGCAGAAAATTATCAGCCACCCCAATGTTGTCAAAAATCCTCTGACTGCATCTACAGGTAATCCTATTAACAATGCTGCGGGAAAATGGATTAAATAGGGAAATGGCGTCCAAAGTACTATCTCGCGCACTTCGCTGGGGAATAGTTCTAATGGAGCAATAATACCAGAGAGAAAGAGATATAACAACGACCAGAATTGCTCGATCGCCGTTGCGCGTTCTACCCAAAATGCGAACATGGCGAAGGTGTATTGTACCAGGAAACGTAAGGAGAAGGAGAGAGCGAGCGCTAGCACAAACAGTAATAATCTGGATAAACTAGGTATCCAAAAAGACTGGGGATACAGAAGGAAAAATAAACCCACCAGCGCTAAAGAAAACGGCAAGCGGGCAAACCTTTCACTAAAGTGGGAAGCAATGTGATGCCAAATTGGATCTATTGGCTGAAGTAATCGAAAGGAAAGCTTTCCTTCTACTACCTCGCGCTCAAAGTCCCAAATCACCCAAACTGTATTGAACTGCCGCACGATAAATACTGCCAGAAAATAGCGAATAAAGTCTACAGGTTTTAGTCCAAACTGCCCACCTTGCGCCGCTTGCATCCAAATGCCCATTAAAATAATCGGCAAACACCCAGCCAATACCCATAAAATTAGCTCGGCTCGGTATTCCACCATGTAGGCATAGTAAACTTCAATCAGCGTCTTGACTTTTCTGATAATTTTTTTCATTTCACTCTTGCGCTTGTCTTAATAACGCCCACAGGCTGAAGCCTGGGGCTATACAAACCAAGTCCGCCTGCGCGGACTAAACCAAAGCCTGCGGAGGCAGGCTTAGTTCGTGTAGCCGCACGCTTTAGGGTCTGGGCGACTCAATTTCACTCACGATACCACCCCGGCACGGAATACCCGACCTATTACATCTTCAACCGGCGGATCTGTGATGGTCAAATCTAATACTTGCAACTCGGCTAACATCCGAGAAACCCTGCGGGTGAGTTCTTCCCTTCGCACTAGCAAGCGCACTTCCCGCCCTTCTATTGCTTCTATTTCTCCGTAGGGAGATAATTTTTCTTCAGGTAGGGCATGAGCTAGTTCGAGTTGAACTTCGCGACAGGGGGCATATCTTTCTAATAACCCTTCTAAACTGCCGTCGTAAATTAGCTGTCCTTGGTGAATTAAAAGTACTCGCTGGCACAAAGCGGTAATATCCGCCATGTAGTGGCTGGTTAAAAGTATTGTCGCTTGGTAGCGCTGGTTATACTCGCGCAAGAAGTCGCGCACGCTAACTTGAGCGTTGACATCTAGTCCCAAAGTTGGCTCATCTAAAAATAGTACTTGGGGACGGTGCAAGAGTGCGGCGAGTAATTCGGCTTTCATGCGTTCGCCTAAAGATAGTTTTCGCACGGGTTGGTTTAATTTGCCTTCGAGGGCAAGCATTTCGGTGAGTTCTCCCACCCGATAGCGAAACTCTTTTTCTGGTATATCGTAGACGGCGGCGTTGATTCTGAGCGAGTCCAATGCTGGTAAGTCCCACAGCAGTTGCTGTTTTTGCCCCATTACTAGGGTAATTTTTTGCAAAAATGCCTTGTCCCGCTTGAAGGGGATGCGTTCTGCTACTTGGACTTTACCGCTGGAGGGATGAATCAGTCCGGTGAGCATTTTCAGCGTCGTGGTTTTTCCCGCACCATTCGGGCCTAAAAACCCCACCACCTCGCCCGCTTCAATTTGGAAGGAAACCGACTGCACGGCTTTTACCTGGCGGTAGGTGCGGCGCAGAAAGTGCTTCAGCGTTCCTTTTAGCCCTGGTTCTTTGACTGCCACCGGATAGACCTTGCTCAGGTCAAAAGCTTCGATGATTGGCATATTCTTTGGTTACATGATGCGATCGCGGGGCAAACGTCACTTCATTGTAACTAACCCATTTTCCGCGACTACCAACCAAAGACAGAAGTCGAGCCAGCGCTAAAATTAATTATTCTTTACTAATTTCACACCCCCGTTGCCAAACCTCGCAGATCAGCAGGTGAGTAGGTGAGCAGATCAGCAGGTTAGTAGGTGAGCAACTTTCACCAAGTCTTATCACCGCACCCAATTCATACTCAGCAGAAGTGCTTTCCCTCAGCTTGCCGGATGCATATCGCACCCCACCGCGAAACCGATTTTTTTACTTTTGCTTATTGTAACAACTTATTATAAATAATAACATAAAAGTAAATAAAATAAGTTTTAAATGCTATAGATTGAAGCAAAAGCGGTTGGCAATTTATAAATAACTAATAAAAGCAGATGCTCTGTTTTAAACCATTACCTGTCTTGAGAAGCCCTTTCAATCCAGGGAAAGTTGGACAATAATGCTTTTGTGTAGTGAACGAACCGCTAGTCTTCGGCGATCAAAGACGTAGTACCAGGTAGGCATTTATCTAGGTATCCCGCTTAATCCTTAGCATTTCGCTCACAGCCTTTAGCCCATTATTGGAGGAGTAGCGATGTACAGCCTGAAGTTAGAGCTAAAACTCAATAACTTTGAGCGTTCAAAACTTGCCGGAGGCGCTGGATTTGGCCGCCTCGTGTATAACGCAAGGGCGATCGCTGCTTACCCAATCATGGGGACTTCAGGGAATTAAAGCTAGCGACTCCAAGCGCTTAGTTGAGATTGAGAAAGTCAAAACCAACCAGGTCAAGGCTAAACCTGAATACGGTTGGATGAAACAATATCCATCAGCCATCTATTCATCAGCACTAAGAAATTTAGCTAAAGCGGTTGACCGATGGCGTAAAGGTGATTCAGGCTAGACTCAATTCAAATCTAAAAAGAGGGGGGACAGTTTCACAGTCCTGAAAAAGTCACCCGGTGTATCCTGCCAAGGGTGAACCAATGATTCCGTTGACTCATCGTCAAATTCTTCACCCAGGCAAGAAGATCGCAATCCCCGGTTTAGGAGAATTCAGGCTTAAACAAAGAATTCCATTCCTCTGTTCCAGCCAAACATTCACTATTTCGAGGAAAGCGGACAGATGGAGAGTATCATTCGCGTTAGATGTTGACAAAATTCCACCACTTCTACACCCAGTTCAATCGGTTGGCATTGACTTAGGTGTCAAATGTTTTGCCACCTTATCAGATGGCTCTAAAATTGTTGCAACACACAGCCTGAAACAGGCTCTAACCAAGCTAAGTAAGGATATGTGGCATAACCGCAACAAACAACTGGGCAACCGTCGTCAAGGAATTAGGGCATCGAACAATGCCTTAAAGTAATACCAAAAATTGGCAATAAGACACGCCCGGATTGCTAACATCAGACGAGACTTTTTGCAGAAAACCACGACTGACATAAGCCTTAAGTAATACAACATTCGGATTGAAGATTTGCATGTTCAAGGAATGATGGCTAATCAAAAATTAGCTCTGGCTATTTCAGGCTTGGGCTTTGATGAATTCCGAAGAATCTTGAATTATAAGGCGACATTCTTTGGTACTCAACTGGAACTGGTTGACAGGTGGTTCGCTTGCTCTAAAACATGCTCTTGCTGCGGCAACGTTCAACCAATGCCTCTCTTGGAGCGTGTTTACAAATGCAGTAAGTGTGGCGTTTCCATTGCTCGCGATCTAAATGCTGCAATAAATCTGGAAAATGCTCCAAAAAACCGAGTACGTGCGGCAAGCGCGGAATTTACGCCTGGGGACTGTTTTCGCCGACTCCCAAAGGTTGAAGCAGGAAGCTTTCCGTCGCAGGGAGCGAAATGCGCCCGAAGAAGTAAGTTTTGTCTTGCACTCCCCAAGCAGCAGTAGACAAATCAAGCATATTTTGACAAGCCAAAATTAAGGAGAACAAAAGCCTGTGAAACTAGCAGTTTACGGAAAAGGCGGCATCGGTAAATCCACAACGAGCTGTAATATCTCCACAGCCTTAGCCAAACGTGGAAAGAAAGTGCTGCAAATTGGTTGCGACCCCAAACACGACAGCACCTTTACCCTGACTGGTTTCTTAATCCCCACGATTATTGATACGCTTCAGGCGAAGGACTACCACTACGAAGATGTTTGGCCCGAAGATGTGATTTACACTGGCTACGCCGGAGTGGACTGCGTGGAAGCGGGTGGCCCTCCGGCGGGTGCGGGTTGCGGCGGTTACGTGGTAGGCGAAACTGTGAAGCTGCTCAAAGAACTCAACGCCTTCGACGAATATGACGTGATTCTGTTCGACGTATTGGGTGACGTGGTTTGCGGCGGTTTTGCAGCGCCCCTCAACTATGCCGACTACTGCATCATCGTCACCGACAACGGGTTTGACGCTTTGTTCGCCGCCAACCGCATCGCCGCCTCGGTGCGGGAAAAAGCTCGGACTCACCCGTTGCGTCTGGCTGGTTTAATTGGCAACCGCACCTCGAAGCGCGATTTGATTGATAAATACGTAGAATCCGTCCCCATGCCGGTGCTGGAAGTGCTGCCTTTGATTGAAGACATTCGCGTGTCCCGCGTCAAGGGCAAGACCTTGTTTGAAATGGCAGAAAGCGACCCCTCGCTCAACTACGTCTGCGACTACTACCTCAACATTGCCGACCAACTGCTGGCGCTGCCAGAAGGCGTGGTGCCAAACGATGCTCCAGACCGGGATTTGTTCGCACTCTTGTCAGATTTTTACCTAAATCCAACCAAACAAGCGCCAAAGACGGAGGAAGAAGAACTAGACTTAATGATGGTTTAAACAGTCTAGTTTTCAGGATGAGGGGGAGAACCTGTGGCTTTCTTTGACGACTTCACGGCATCTCTAAAAAAGAAGTGGTTGGAATATTTTCAGCTAAATCACAGTTGGATGACCTTACAAATGGAGGTCGATAGCGTTAAGACTCCAGATGGTGGTCGTCGACCTCCCTCTTACCTCATCCTGGGGGTACTCAACGCGATCGAACCCAAGCTGGCGCAGTTGATGTTCCCGTTTTCCAGACTCAACTCCGATCCAGACTCCCTCATCGATGTATTGGAGTTGAATTTCGACCCCGACATCGCGCTGGGTAACCGTCCACCTGAGAAAGTTGAACCAACGCCATCTGAGGCATCTGCTGAGGTGGGATTGCTCGCAGAAGAAGAGGAAGAGGAAACTGAAGATTTGCTCGCAGTATCCTCGTTGGAGTCGGGTGCCATGGCGCTTGATGATTTTGGCAGCGAAGCATCTGATGAATCGAGCGAAGAAGAAGAGGATGCCTTTGGTGCCATGGGGCTCGATGATTTTGACACTGAAGCGTCGGATGAATCTGCCGCAGCGTCGCTGATGGATATGGAAGACATCTCCCTAGATGCATGGGGCGACGAGGAAACTGCTTCTGAGTCTAAGGATGAGTCCTTGGCAGATTTGGGTGACATCAGCTTCCTTGGATTCGGCGAACAATCGTCCAAGAAATCGGATGATGATGACTTGGATGCCTTTGGCGATATGACTTTCGAGGAGCTTGGGGAAGTGGAGTTGAAAGACGATGATGATGTCTGGAAGAAATAACAAATTTGTTGGCAGTTAACGATTAACCGCCGTCAGTATCGCCAAAAAATCTGTTGGAGTTGTAAGGTTGGGTACACTCCGCACTTACACTCCTGGTTGCCCAAATTAATAGAAATTGAAATAACGGGGCGAGTCCCCGAATGATTTCTTCGTCCATTTATAGAGAGAGGATTAACATCAAATGACTGTTACTCAACAACCCCAAGCGCTTACCTTTGAGTGCGAAACTGGGAATTACCATACTTTCTGTCCGATTAGCTGCGTGGCTTGGCTGTACCAGAAAATTGAAGATAGTTTTTTCCTGGTAATTGGTACTAAGACTTGCGGCTATTTCCTGCAAAACGCGATGGGGGTGATGATTTTCGCCGAACCCCGCTACGCGATGGCGGAGTTGGAAGAGGGAGATATTTCGGCGCAATTGAATGACTATGAGGAATTGAAGCGATTGTGCTTGCAGATTAAGCGCGATCGCAACCCCAGCGTCATCGTCTTTATCGGCACTTGCACGACGGAAATCATCAAAATGGATTTGGAAGGCTTAGCACCCAAGCTGGAAGCCGAAATTGGAGTTCCCATTGTCACCGCGCGCGCTAACGGTTTGGACTACGCTTTTACCCAAGGGGAAGATACCGTATTAGCCGCAATGGCGGCGCGCTGTCCCAGCAAAGAAAAGGAAGCCGAAAAAGAAGAACGCAATGCGATTCAAAAACTGCTCAACTTCGGTAAAAAGAAAGAAGAAGTAATAGCAGAAGAATCGGAATATGT
The DNA here is from genome assembly GCF_041929235.1 of Microseira sp. BLCC-F43. NCBI lineage: Bacteria > Bacillati > Cyanobacteriota > Cyanophyceae > Aerosakkonematales > Aerosakkonemataceae > Microseira > Microseira sp. BLCC-F43. The sequence goes on along the minus strand of NZ_JBHFNP010000085.1, from coordinate 50,430 downwards.
CAAGCATCCACCTTTAGTTCTTTTCGGTTCTTTACCCGACCCGGTTGTAACTCAATTAACTTTGGAATTGAAGAAGCAAGGGATTAAAGTTTCTGGTTGGTTACCCTCGAAGCGCTACACTGAATTGCCCGTTTTAGAAGAAGGGTATTATGTCGCGGGTGTCAATCCTTTCTTGTCGCGGACTGCCACAACTTTAATGCGTCGTCGCAAGTGCAAATTGATTGGCGCACCGTTCCCAATTGGTCCCGATGGTACTCGCGCCTGGATTGAAAAAATCTGCTCGGTGTTCGGAATTGAACCGAAAGGTTTGGATGAACGGGAAAAACAAATTTGGGAAAGTTTGGAAGATTACATTAGTTTAATTCGCGGCAAGTCTGTGTTTTTCATGGGCGATAATTTGCTGGAAATTTCCCTGGCACGGTTCTTAATTCGCTGCGGTATGACTTGTCCAGAAATTGGCATTCCTTACATGGATAAGCGCTATCAAGCGGCTGAATTGGAATTGTTAGAAAAGACTTGTCAGGAAATGGGCGTGCCGCTGCCGAAGATTGTGGAAAAGCCGGATAATTACAATCAGATTCAGCGGATTTACGAGCAAAAAGTGGATTTGGTGATTACGGGGATGGCTCATGCTAATCCGTTGGAAGCGCGGGGAATTAATACTAAGTGGTCGGTTGAGTTTACTTTTGCTCAAATTCACGGGTTTACTAATGCGCGCGATGTGTTGGAATTGGTGACTCGTCCTTTGCGTCGGAATAATTCTCTGAAGGATTTGGGTTGGGATAAGTTGGTGCGGGAAGCGATAGGTTAATAGAATCCGATAGGTTGAAACCTATCGCTACACAAACGAAGCCCGCCTTCGCGGGCTTTATAGGGAGGGGCGATCGCGCAAGCGTGCGATCGCTCTTTTTTCTATCAGAACATTGGCATCTAAATGCTGGTCAAGACGGTTATCCTATTTGTCACAAACAACTAAATTTATTAGCATCCTAATATATCTTTAATAGCATTCACCATTGTGACTATTAACCCTACTGAAATACCAGTTGTATTAAGATCTACGTCAATTGCAGCAACTATCGCAGCAATTGAAGCACCTGTAAGAATTCCCTGTACTATTGCGAACGCTATAGATGCAATTGCAGCCGCAGTGCTAACGGCAAATACTCCAACTGCCCCAATCATTCAAGCAACTAAGGCAGTTATTGCGATCCATTGCAGTGCGTCTGGAGTTGAACAAGTTTGAGCTTGCGCTATTAATAGGGGAATAAGTTGTATCGTATCCGTCGATAACATTTTTACGATCTTCCAAAAAATACATAAAACATAAAATAACGTTTTTTTGATTAATTTATAATGGAAGAAACACTGAAACCATCATCAATCTCAATAGCATATAGTCAGATAAATACGTGTTTCTACGGTTCAGATGGGTATAAGCTGTTAGGCGAACGCTCCTTAAGTTTTACAAACCAGCCCGCACAGAGGATAGACAGAAGGGAAAGAGCGCCAAATTTGCCGGTATTCTTGCTTCTATAGCCTATCGATTAGTAAGTGCTAAAGTAAAATATTGACCATCAGGGAGTTCTAAGACTGGTGATTAATAATGGGGCGGATAGCCAACGTCAAGCTTCTGGAGAGTCCGCCAACACTGTTAGACGAGTTCAGGTACAAAAAACACTGTACGCATTTGGCAACAGACAAAGCCCCCGTCCTCCGCGTGAAAATAAAGATATTGCGGTTGAAAATAATTGTGTAAAACCGACACAGCCACCGACAGGTGCATCAACTTTTGGCGATATCCAATACGCACCACTCACGGGACACTACCATAAACTAGATAAAGATACAGAGTTGCCTGAAGGTATTGATGTGGTGGCTGATGGTAAAGATGTTGGCGGGACTCACTCACCAACTCATCACACTATCTACCCAAGTCGAGAAATGGCTTTTACAGAATTTGTTGATAAATTTCTCAATAGCGGGTGGGTTTACGCAGGTAAGAAGGAATTACGATAAGCAGAAAGGGAACTATGCTTCAAGAACAACATGCAGAGAAAGAACGCGAACTTTGGCATCATCTTGTTGAAAGAGAACTTGCCTACATCCAAATTCGCCAAGAGTTTCTGACCAATTGTACAGATAGAATGGCTTTTATTAAGAAAGCACTACACAAACCCAATGAAAGAGGTACAGCACTGCGACTGATAGAATATCTGAAAATTGAAGAACGTCAGAGTTTGTTAAAAGATCTAGTTGATTTGGCAAGTGTTTCTCACTCGGATATTGAACTTGTCAGACAAGCTATTCTTTCGCTTCCTAAAACCTGGCTATTGGACAACATCGAAAAGAGTGCTGAACCGTTGCTCAAAAATGGGACAGACGAGGAGTATAGACGTTTGTTAGAGCTATATATTCAAATTGATAGGGATTTAACTGAAAGACTCGCTAAACGAGCTTTGCAGCATGAAGATCCAGATATTCGCGAAGCTGGGGAAGATTTTCAGAATTATCTCAATTAGTGTGGGGTGAGTATAGCTTTCGCTCTTACCCTTGTCTATAATCGAAGTGCGATGCTGCCATTCCTTTATCTTCAGCAAAACTTATCAGTAGAACACCTTCTATAGAAAAAAGCCACTGGAGAGAGTAATATTTACAATTGAGCCAAGTTAGAGGAACGACTATGAAAGCCAAATTGTCGGCGGCGGCTATTGTATCGAGTGTGGCGATGGCAAGTAGCGTTTTGTTGAGTTATGCTACTCCAAGCGTTGCTTGCATGTATCGCCAAGCAAGATATCAGCAAACGAATTGGTTTCAGTCTCCTTTGTCCGTAGTCATTGCTTTACCGGGAATCGCTTTGGCTACTGCTCTTTATATGGGTGGTAGTTCCGATCAGAATTAAAGCCCAGAGGCGCTTAGTTGAGCAAGGAACCCATGCCGATCTGCTATTAAGTGGCGGTCACTATTATCACCTTTGGGACACTCAAGGTAACCCTCTCATCCAAGTGTAAAGATAAGCACCATGCTCGATCCCCCCAGTCTCCATCACCCATCTTTATATTGGGTATCATGCGGCGTAGCGGTAAAAATTTCCTACACCATGGGGCAAAGCTGAAGGATACCAATATTGAGGCTGCAATCGTTGCTACCACCACCTATTCCGCACAATAACTGGTAATTTTTTATGGTACAATAGAAGTACATTAGAGCAGACATATAGTTTGCCCTATAATAGATTTTGTTTGGAGCAATTTGTGTTGTAGCAGTCGTAATTTGAAGATGACCACTCAATTGAACAGTAACTCAGTAGCTTCCAGTAGCTTGGGCACAACCGATGTCAAGATTCCCCTAATTTTTAGTGTAATAGAGTTTCTGCTGATTGCCTGTTGCATAGGTGCGATCGCAGTCGCTGTCTTGTTCCAAGCTCATTTAATAATAGTCATCTACACGCTCGCGGCTCTCACCATTCTCGTCTTTCTTATCCTTCTCAATCGGCGTTTCCAGGAAACCTACAAGCGATCGGCAAAACAACTGGATAATCAAAGAAAAGCCGAACTTTACAATTGTATGTTTGGCAAAGCGATTGGAGTTGAGGACGATCCGATCAATCTGATTCGAGGTAGAGCGATTGAATATTCTCAGCAACTGATTGACGATTACAAAGTGACGCGACGGAATGCGAGAAACATCTACTATATCTTTCAACTCTCTACAGTTGTTTTATCAGGAGTGACGCCCATCTTGGTACTTTTGGACAAGCTTGATACCGGCTCAAGTCTCACCCGTTGGTTACCCGTCATTTTCCCCGCTATAGCAGCGATTGTCACGAGTATTTCGACCTCGTTTCCATTTCAGAAAACCTGGCTTGCAGCCAACACGACTGTCGAATTATTGGAGGCGGAACAGGAAAAATTTATTCTAGGAGTTTCGCCCTATCGCTTCTACGATCTACCAGATGAAGCCCAGCGCCAACAAAAAGTACAGGAATCGGTGGAAACCTTTATTAACCAAGTGAATACGATCCACCTCAACCAGATTCAATCTCCCCAACCTGAAGCCAAGCCAACAAGTGAGTCCAGAGAAACAGCAAAAGCTGGAGCGTAAAATTAACCTCATTACTTCCGTTTAGACTAACCGCGCCGAAGGGCGCGGTTAGTCTAAAATCCTATAGGTAAGCTTTATTTAACTCAAGTTGCTAGTTATCTCTCTGGGAGCTGCTAATGGCTAATGGCTAATGGTTCGATTGGTAAAAATCCAAGATTAGCAATTAGCAAGCTTGCAACGCCCTTGTTTATAACTAGCAACTTGCGTTACTTACCTAAGGATTCGAGAAATGCCTTTTACAGAATTTGTTCAGGACTTACGCACGACGAGAAAAGAAACAAAGGTGAAGAGTCGTTCGCTCGCGCGGAAGGGAGGCATATCTCTGGTTCCCTTTCCCAAGGATTTTGCGGATCGCCCTTTGTTTCTTTGCGTAAGTCCTGTTGTTGAGAAATTTGTCAATATTATCTCAATCAGTGTAGGGTGAGTATAGCTTTCGCTCTTACCCTTGTCTATAATCGAAGTGCGATGCTCCGATTCCTTTATCTTCGGCAAAACTTATGAGTAGAACACCAACTCCTGAAGAAAGCCGCGCCATGCTCAAGTGGCTAAATCATAACCGTCGCCAGTTACAAAAGTATGCCCATCAATATGTTGTCTATAATGCCAATGGAATTATTGCTCATAGTGAAAATTTGCCTGAAGTGTTGCAGTTAGCTGAAGCTTCAGGAGAGGTTTATTCAATTTACTTAGTCCCCGGTTTTGTCGGTTCAATTGTAATTTTACCGATTTACTTTCGCACGATTAGCCGCCATGAGTGGTCGCCTGACTATCAAGTCAAACTGAAGCATAAACAGTTTGAAATGGATGCAACGATGGTGGTAGATTCAGGGGCAGATTTTAGCGTCATTTCTCTAAAAGTAGGTCAAGATTTAGGCTATGCTTTGGCTGATGATGAGGAAATATTAGTCGGTCAGGCAATCGGTGGAAAGGTAGAGTATGTTTTACGCAGGATTGAAGTTACGATTGATGGACATAGTTTTACAATTCCAGTTGCCTGGTTACAAAATAATACGGCAGATGTGATGCTCTTGGGGCGAGAGGTTGTATTTGATAAGTTTAATATTGAGTTTAGGCAAGCTGACGAGCAAATTATGTTTACCTGGCGTGGAGATTGAATGCGATCGCGTTCCCGTAGCGTGCTGGATGGCATATCCCATGAGGTCGCCTTTTTTTATTGGTACTCGGTTAGAGAGATTGGGTTTAAAATTGATCCAAGTTGGAGGAACAACTATGAAAGCCAAATTGTCGGCGGCAGCTATTGTATCGAGTGTTGCGATCGCAAGTAGCGTTTTGTTGAGTTCTGCTACTCCCAGCGTTGCTTGCATGTATCGCAAAGCACGTTATCAGCAAACGAGTTGGTTTCAGTCTCCTTTGTCGGTGGTAATTGCTTTACCGGGAATCGCTTTGGCTACTGCTCTTTATATGGGTGGTCGTTCTGATCAAAATTAGATTTATGGGGGCGATCGCTTGGTGTGCGTTCGCTCTTTTTTTTTGAACCGCTCCAGGCGCAGAGAACAACATGCAGAGAAAGAACGCGAATTTTGGCATCATCTTGTTGAAAGAGAACTTGCCTACATCCAAACTCGCCAAGACTTTCTGAACAATTGTACAGATAGAATGGCTTTTATTAAAAAAGCACTACACAACCCCACTGAAAGAGAACACTGCGACTGATAGAATATCTGAAAATTGAAGAACGTCAGAGTTTGTTAAACGATCTAGTTGATTTAGCAAGTGTCTCGCACTCGGATATTGAACTTGGCAGACAAGCTATTCTTTCGCTTCCTAAAAACTGGATCTTGGAAAACATCGAAAAGAGTGCCGAACCATTGCTAAAAAATGGGACAGACGAGGAGTATAGACGTTTGTTAGAGCTATATATTCAAATTGATAGGGAATTAACTGAAAGACTCGCTCGCACGAGCTTTGCAGCATGAAGATCCGGATATTCGCGAGGTGGGGGAAGATTTTCATAATTATCTCAATTAGTGTGGGGTGAGTTAAGCTTTCGCACTCCCATTATTCTATACTGTAAGGAACGATCGCTCTCTTTGATCGGCGCAACCATGACTTCCCCAGCAAGTTTTGAATTTCCTATTGCTAAGGCGCAATATCTCCTCAAGCGTGCTGCTGAATCTGGAGAAGGTGAAGATAAGCGAAAGTTTTGGCGCGAGGTAATGGGGTTTGAGTCGCCGGAAGCAATTCGAGAAGCTATCCTGACATCAGTATCTTTGGATATGCTACAACCTCAGAGTCAGAATCCCCAAGGTGAGCTTTATCGAGCTTATATCCAGCTTACCTGGCCTTCTGGTTTATCGCGGCGGATACCCACGGTTTGGATTATGCTTTTTAATCTTGATGTAGCTAGGTTTGTTACAGCAGTACCAGATAGGTTGGGGGGCTTGCAATGATGAAATTTCAGTTATTTGATGGGGTAAAGTTAACCGAGGAAATTCCCTTAACTCATGGGGGAGTAGCGCCAGTAGGAACGGTGGGAGCAATTGTCGAAGTTCTGAATAATGGCGAGGCTTATATTGTCGAGTTGTTTGGGGGCTGGGTTAAATACGACGAACAAGAAAATTTTGTACCAGCAACCCAGGATGAGCAGGGAGCATTTATGGAAACGATTGGTGTGGAAACTGTCTATCCACAGCAATTAGTATTGACTGTGGCGGCGCGGGAAACTATGGGAGTTCGGGAGCATTTGGCAGGTGTGTTAGATGATTTATCTGACGATTTAGTAGCAGAAGTCAGGGATTTTGCCGAATTTTTACAACAGAAACAGCAACACAAGAGTGCAAGTTAGCGATCTCGATCGGGACTGACCTTTGAAGACGCACCAGACGGGGAGAATGGGAGACGCTAAGAGTGCACCATTCTCAAGATCTCTGCACCTGGTCACAAGCCCCCGGATTTATCCGTGGAGAGAAAAGAAATTCTTCCTTGCTTGAATCCCCCGGATTTATCCGTGGGGTTTCCCCGCGTCAGGAGCGTCTCCTTGTCCGGTGTGTCCTCTTCAAGCAAGGGCGTTGCCAGAAACAAAGGTGAAGACCGTCGTTCGCGCAAGCTAGGGTATGCATATCTCTGGTTCCCAAACCAACGATTTTTCGGAGCGCCCTTTGTTTCTTTGCGTAAGTCCTGAAGATGTTAGCCATCATAGAGCTTTAAAACTGGTGATTAATAGTGGGGCGGATAGCAAATATAAAGCGATCGCTCTTTTTTTGAACCGCTCCAGGACGCATAGAGAAGAAATGGGAGCGTTCGCTACTCGTCTTCCTCAGCTTCAAATTCAATTTCTTGGTAAATATCCGGTAAGGGAATTTGCAATTTTACGCAGGTTAAAGATAATACCGCCCCTTCTCCGTCATATTCAGAAAATAACCATCTTCCCTCTTCCGTTTTGGAGAATTGGTCAACGTGCATTCTATATTGATCGATGAGAATGTATTCTTGAAATGTTGGAATAGTTCGGTAATGCTCGAATTTCTTGCCTCGGTCATAACTTTCTGTTGATATTGATAATACTTCGGCAATCATCAGAGGATTGGTAATCGTGTCTTTGCGTCCTTCTAGCAACTCTACAGGACGGGAAGCTACCATGACATCCGGATAGGTGTATATTTTACGCTGGGGTATCCACAAGCGTAAATCGGTCATAAAAACTCGATAAGGTTGTCCTCTCAATGCAGCTAGGATTGCAGCATAAAAATTTCCTGCTATTTGGTTATGATTGGGAGTGCCACCTGTCATAGGAATGATTTCTCCTGCGTGATATTCACTTCTAAATTCTGCTGCTTCTTCGAGTTCTAAATACTCTTGGGGGGAGTAGTAACGTTGTTGCGTGACTGGTATCATATTTCCTCCGGATATTTTAAGCAGGACTTACGCTTGGGCGACCTAGAAACCGGGTTTCTCTGTAGATCTCTAGTTGCCAAACCGACGATTTTTCATAGAAACCCGGTTTCTGTTTCTTTGCGTAAGTCCTATTCAGGATAAATTGCGTGCGTTCGCGTAGCGTGCCGTAGGCATATCGCCTTTTTTATCAATCTAGCACTGCCAGCGATCGCACCTTGGTCAGAAACCGGGTTTTTCCAAAAAACCCGGTTTCTACATCTCACTTTTACCGCTTCAGTGCTAAAGTCAATCCATCTGCAATGGGAACCATACTCAAAGTTACTCTTGAGTCCAGGTGTAATTTTTTATTGAAATCTCGAATTGCTTGAGTACTGCTATCCTGAACTTGCGAATCTGCGACTCTTCCACCCCATAAAACATTATCGACGGCAATTAAACCGCCGGGGCGAATTAGTTGAAGCGATCGCTCGTAATACCCCTCGTAATTCGCTTTATCTGCATCAATAAAGGCAAAATCAAATGTTCCCGCCTGTCCTTCTGCCAATAATTTATCCAAGGTTTCCAATGCGGGTGCAATTCGCAGAGCGATTTTGTCTGCTACTCCTGCTATTTCCCAATAACGACGCGCTATTGCAGTATATTCTTCGCTGATATCGCAAGCAATTACTTTTCCATCTTTTGGTAGTGCCAGCGCGACGCAAAGCGAGCTATAACCTGTAAATACACCCACTTCCAGCGTTTTCTTTGCTCCTAATAGCTGCACTAGCAGTGCCATAAATTGTCCTTGTTCTGGGGCAATTTGCATCGTCGCGTAGCGATGATTTGCGGTTTCTTCCCGCAATTGGCGCAAAATCTCTGGTTCGCGCAAGGAATTAGATAAGAGGTAATTGTACAGTTGATTGTCAAGGCCAAGCGTCTTTTTTGACATAGTTGTATTTCCAGATTAATCTAAAACTATATTAACTCAATTTTCTGCGGTTAATGGCTAATGGCTAATGGCTGGCTAATGGCTAATGGCTGGTTAATGGCTAATGGCTGGTTAATGGTTAATGGAATGTTATTAGGAATTTATCTAGCAATTACCAATTACCAATTAGCCACTATAATTTTTCTATTCCTGCTCGTACAACTGTTGATGCTTTGCTAAAAGCTGTTGATATTTCTCATTTGTCTTAGCTGCTGTCCACTTAACTTTGAAAATGGCGGCAGATTCGGCTTTTACCGGGTCTGGTTCGTTAGGCATAATCTCTTTACGGGCTTGTTTTTGGGCGGCTATTGAAGTTTCTTTTTGCGGATTGTTCTTATATTTCCTGCCGCTTTTATGGTTGGCATATCTCCGCGAGCGCGTGTAACCCATTTGCAAGAACTTCCGCGCCATATCCGCCCCAACAAAATCATCTCGTTCCAGATATTCCAAAAATATCTGATATATTTTTTCGCTCGACTCTCTAGCTATTTCCGGTGTTTTAAACCGCCAGTAAGGTAAAATTTCCGATTTATATGGTTCAACTAACAAAACTCCCTGTTCCCCTTTCCCGACTCGATACAGTTCCGGATGCTCTCGAAAATTGATCTTCTTGAAATCCAACGAATAATCAAATTGTTTCATAACATTCCTCTTTTTGGCGTTCTTGGCTTCTACCCTACGGGAAGCCGCTGGCGCGTCTATGGCGGTTCAAAAAAATTCTGTGCAACTTGTAAAACCGTCACAGACTCTTCAAATATTGCCACATAACCCAGCCAGGATTGAAGCGAAACTTATCTGAAGGTGACTCGCATGTATTACAGCATTATCAGTATTAATATCGGAGTTGTATTTTTTGTGTTGCTGGTTTATGGCATTTTACAATGGTTGCACGTGCCAACTGGTAGCTTTCTCGACTGGGTAATTGCTGTCGCTATTTTTGAATGGCTATTAGTTATTGTAACCGTGCCGTGGAATATCCATTTTGAAGCAAAAGAAGTTATTGCAGAAGCCGCTCAATCTTCTGAAAAAGGAATTAGGGTAGATGAAAAACAAGTTAATTACGCCAAAATGGTGGCTAAGCGATCGCTCCCCATCGCCATTACACTCCACATAATTTCTGCGATCGCATTTTACACCCTTGCCGCCACGGGCATTAGTCCCATCGGATATATTAGTTCCGGTGCGGCTTTATTGTTAACGTTTTTGCGTCCAGCTTACCGCGCTTATGAGTATTTAGCCGTTAGACTGGCAGCGATTCGCCAACAAGTCGTCTATCCTCGTGAAGATATTTTGGAGTTGCGATCGCGTTTTACCAGTCTAGAATCAACCGTAGAGCGTCTTTCAGCCCAACTTAACCCAGAAGGGCCCCAATCTGTTGTCGCAACCCAACAGCGCCTCTTGGAAGCAACTCGCAACGATTTATCTCGCATCGCTACTACCCTGGAAGAACTGCGCGCCGCAAATCAGGCGGAACATCAACGCCTCTCTTGCGAAGCACAACATGCAATCGCTCAACTGACCACAGACAGCCAATTTCTCGACCACGTCCGGGAAATTATCCGCTTTTTCAAGACTGCATAAAAGGCGAGGCAGAAAGGAAAATATAATTAATTTGCCTGCATAAATTTTCTGAAGATGGTAAAGAGCGATTTGGTTGCGTTCGCCCAGCGCCTGCTACCCACCTATCGCTCTCCATTTCTCGTATCTCTGCCCCCTCCTACCTGATTAGAAAAAAGTTTATGAGAAATTTATATTTAGCAACACTCAGGCAAAGGGTATACTTTGACTCTTTTTTCAGTAATAATACGGTTAATTTATATATAAGCTATGCTAATATAAGACTATTTATAAGTGGCAATGCTAGGGTGAAGCCAAGGAATTTTTAGGCAATCTCTCAGTATTTCAGTAATAGTACGGTACTTGGGAAATCTTATGGCATCGTAAATCTACGCTTGACGTACATCTTCTGAATTTGTCACGCTTAAATACAGTAATCCACGCATTCCAAATCAAACGCGAAAGTAGGGCGGTAATGCCCACCCTACTTTAACGCTTCCTAATTTACGACTAAAAATAACAACAATTACCGCCAAATTTCATCTGAGATGAGAAAAATTTGCCATTAAAATTTCGGTGGCAAAATTGTCCCATACTGGAGCAGAGCAGAAATATTTTGGCAAAAAAAAGTCTCATAATTTCACTGGGTTCAAAGTAAAAATAGTGGGCAATGAGGCAGTAGGTGAGCAGGTGAGCAGGTGAGCAGGTGAGCAGGTGAGCAGGGGAAAATGTACCTTCAAATTCTCCTGGAGCACCTGGACCTCTTCACCTTTTGCTCCTCGTCTCCCCATCTTCCCCAGCTTCCTTGATGCCCCATACAATAGGTATGGATTTGACCTTTGGGAAGCAATGCAAAATCCCCGCCTGCATCCAGATACCATAGAAGAAGTCAAGCAACGAGCCGATATTGTGGATGTAATCTCGGAACATGTCGTGCTACGTAAGCGGGGTAAAGATTTTGTCGGGTTATGCCCGTTCCATACCGAAAAATCCCCTAGTTTTACCGTCAGTCCGAGTAAGCAGATGTACTATTGCTTTGGCTGTCAAGCTGGGGGAGGTGCGATTAAGTTCCTGATGGAACTGGGTAAGCAATCCTTTGGTGATGTGGTGTTGGAATTGGCGCGACGCTACCAGGTGTCGATAAAAACCCTGGAACCAGAACAAAGGCAAGAACTGCAACGGCAACTTTCGCTACGCGAGCAGTTATACGAAATTCTGGCGCTGACGGCGCGGTTTTACGAACATGCTTTGCGTCAGTCCCAAGGACATCAGGCGCTGGAATATTTGCAATCTCAGCGACGCTTGCGCCAGGAAACGATCCAACACTTTCAGTTAGGATATGCACCCGCAGGGTGGGAAACGCTGTACAGATATCTGGTAGAAGATAAACACTACCCGGTGCAATTATTAGAACAAGCGGGATTGATTCGACGGCGGCGGGAGGGGGAAGGGTATTACGATTATTTCCGCGATCGCATCATCATCCCGATCCGCGATACCAACGGACGAGTCATCGGTTTCGGCGGTAGAACCCTCACCAACGAACAACCCAAGTATCTCAACTCGCCAGAAACCGAACTATTTAATAAAGGTAAAACTTTATTCGCCCTCGATCAAGCCAAGAATGCAATCGCAAAGCTTGACCAAGGTATTGTAGTCGAAGGATATTTTGATGCGATCGCCCTCCACGCCGCCGGGATTACCAACGCCGTCGCCTCGTTGGGAACCGCACTCAGTTTAGCCCAAGTCCGCCAACTGCTGCGCTACACCGAATCCAAACAACTCGTACTCAACTTCGACGCCGACGCCGCCGGTACTAACGCCGCCTCTCGCGCCATCGGGGAAATTTCGGACTTAGCTGACGCTGGGGAAGTGCAATTACGCATTCTCAACATCCCCGATGGTAAAGACGCGGATGAATTCCTCAACAGCAGCAGCGACGGTGGGGAAAAATATCGCCATCTGCTGGAAACCGCACCGTTATGGTTAGATTGGCAAATTCAGCTTCTGATTAAAGATCAAAACCTCAAACAGGCGGATCAATATCAGCGAGTTGTGCAGCAAATGGTGAAATTACTCGCACAAATTGCCAACCAAGAAATCCGCACTTATTATATTAACCACTGTGCAGAAATTCTCAGTCAAGGCGAGTCGCGACTGGTAGCTAATCACGCCCAAACGCTCCTAGTTCAAATTAAACGAAACCAGCGACAAAAATCTACTGGGGTGGTAACAAAGCAACCTGCGGAAACCATTGTAGTAGAAAGCGAGCGCGCTCGGTTAATACAATCAGAAGCTTTACTGCTACGCATTTACCTCCACTGTCTTGAACATCGTCAATCCGTCATTAATGGTTTGCAAGAGCGAGATTTACAATTTAGCCTTTCCCACCATCGGTTCTTGTGGGCGAAAATATTAGAATTACAGGAAACAACTCCCGACACTGACTTCGATCTGCTCTCGAAGCTACAAGACCAATGCCTAGAATTTAAACAGGAAATGGCTCAAGTCCAACCTCTATTTCACCTCAACGAAATCACTCAGTACGATACTTACCGCGTGACTAATTTAATTCTAGCCGCCCTGGCGCGCATGGAACAGCTAATGTGCGAAAAACAATCTCGTTACTTTTTAGATTTGTGGCAAAAAACCGACCCGATAAAAGAACCGGAACCCGCTCAGCAATACTCCCAAGAATTCCTCAAAGCTAAACAGCGGATCGCGCAATTAGAGGAAGAATGTCAGGTTTCTACCATTGATCTGACCATGGGATATTGGGCATAGGACATTGAAGAAGAAGGCAGGTGGGCAGAGGGGCAAAGGAGAGGTGCGGTCAATCATTTGTTGGTTGAGATTGACAGGGGGACAAGGGGACGCTCCTGACGCGGTGAAATTTTTGCGATATGACCAACGGGTTTTGACCACACCTGCAAAGGAGATAACTCATAAGAATTAACTACTTCCCCATCTCCCCATCTCCCCATCTCCCCATCTCCCCTCCTCCTCAAGGGCAATTTAAAGTATCGCGAGTATCGCGTTTGGTGACTGGATTAGTACCTTTGGCAACTTGACACAGCATTTTTTGCTGATCGTCGCGCAGCATGACATCGGTAAAATCTGCCCCATCGATAGTAGCGCCGTTAAACCTAGAATTGGGGGCAAAAGCACCCTCTAAGACGGCGTTGGTCAAATTCGCTTTGAGGAAAAGTGCTTGACCGATGATGGCGTAACTCAAGTCAGCGCCTTCTAAATTCGCCTTTTCTAGATGAGCGCCGAATAAACTTACCCCGCGCAAATCTGAATGGCTAAAGTTACTCTTTTGCAGCTTAGCTCTAGTGAAGCTAGCATCCCTTAGATCGCGATTGGAAAAGTCAGCACCGATGAGAAATTCCTCGTTATATTCCAACGCGAAAGCTGGTGAGGTTATCGTGCCAACAATTGCCAAAATTGCGGTCGCTAAAATCAGTAAAAATCTCTTAATCCGATGGCCTTTTCCGCTGCTCATGTTCCCTGGGGCTAAAACTCTGCGATTCTTATTATCAATGTTTACGATACCTCATACTATGGTCGATCCAAGCCACCCACCATCCTCTGCCGCCGATATCGGTATTTTAGGAGAAGATTTCGTTGCCTCTTGGTTACAGGCACAAGGTTGGACAATTCTACATCGCCGCTGGCGTTGTCGCTGGGGAGAGTTGGATATCATTGCTCAACAGGGAGCAGGGGAGCAGAGGAGCAGGGGAGCAGGTGAGCAGGGGAGCAAGCGAGCAGGGGAGAATGTACGTTCAAATTCTCCTCTGCCCCTCTGCCCACCTCCCCCTCTGCCTTCTTCCTCAATGCCCTACATCGCCTTCGTAGAAGTTAAAACCCGCAGTCAAAGGAATTGGGATGGGGATGGAAGAGAAGCGATCGCGCCCCAAAAACAAGCTAAACTCTGGAGTGCTGCTACTGCTTTTCTCGCAGCCTATCCAGAGAAAGCTGAATACCCCTGCCGATTTGACGTTGCTTGCGTTGGCTATCAACGGCTATCCCGTAAGCTATCTCAAGCAGCGATCGCCAACGACATCATTTCTGATAGATCCTTACAGATACCTGGATATCGCCTCTTCTTGCGAGACTACATCCAGTCAGCCTTCGACAACTGAAGTGTCAAAGTGAAGTACCCCAACCTGCGAGAGCTGAGGTTGGGGCTTCCAACAACAACTCAATTCAGGGACGGTCTTATTCGTCTTCGGGATTTCCCGTCTCACAGGCAAATGCCACGTTAGCGACTCTTACGAGGCAAGGAACTAGGGTCCGATGATGGTCTTACTTTGCCTCCACAGGCAGCAACCCGTCTTCCACAGGTTGTTTAAGCTTTTTACGTACAACTTCTCGTGGATTTCTGCAATGGCGAGAAGTGGGAGAAGTTCTTTCCCTGATCTCTGATGTTTCTATGGCTTACGCCACGCTGACGCTGACGCGAACGGCAAGCGTCTTACCGCTACTTCGGAATTAGCCTTTATGTTCCATACAGTCAGGCGGGTCATCGACCAATACAAGTTTACCTGATTTGCTTGGAGATTCCCAAGAGAGATTGGCTCTGAGAGCGCCGTCGCTATCCATCCCCACCGCTAACGGCGGATGGGGAATTCCGCGAGGTTAGTTAAAAATTAAAAACCAAGAAATAACTGTCTTAATCTTTAATTTTTAATTTTTAATTGTCTTAAGCCAGCGTTTCGGGACAGTATCCCAATCCGTTGACAAACTGCTTGCGAAAAGCTTCAATTTCCTCCCGATCCGGATGACCGTGAGAAACCACGGCTACCTGGTAGCGACGCATCACCTCAATGGGTGATTGTCCCGCATCCAAACTCCAGAGTGCCATTTTGACTCGCACTTCCGGTTGATAGGGAATGCCTATTTCGTTCAAGAACGCCCTAAAGTCCCCATCTTGCTGTGGTTTTAGGGGTTCTCTCATTTTGACCTTCACCACCCAGCCATCAATTTGATGAAGGACTGTGACCGAATGCACCGGGAGTTGGCGGGTTACGTGTAGGAAATCAACGACTCTCTGCGTTAGGCTGGCATTCGCGAGGAAATAGAGGTATTCCATTATGTTTGTACTTGGGGGCCAAGCCAATACTTTACTGATATTATTTTCCCCAGCTCAACAGGTAAAAACTAGGGGATTTGCCCCCAATTTTGACTAGGGAGTTTTACCCAATTTAGGTCGCCAATCCAGGGGTGCGTTGAGATCGTATCCATCTGTATCCTTAGATAGATGACGCAGCTTTACCGCGACAAAAATCTGCCAGGAATATTATTGTACCCGGAGCGATCCCATGCAAGTGAACGAATTTTCTAAAGCCAATATTAAAATTGCCCATCCCATCGATACAACGACACCCACCCCCGAGCCTGACAGGGAAGCGGATCGCACCCTCGCCGCCTATGACTACTTTCTTCCAGAGCATCTGATCGCTCAAAATCCCGTCACGCCCAGGGATAGCGCCCGCCTGCTCGTGGTTGAGGAGTCAAAAGAGGGCCACGCCCACTGCATATTTCGCGATTTGCCGGCTCTGCTCCAACCGGGGGATCTACTGGTACTCAACAATACCCGCGTCATCAGAGCCAGACTCTACGGGCGGAAAATCAGCGGCGCATCGGTGGAAGTTTTACTGCTCCAAGAGCGCCAAAAAAACACTTGGCTAGCCTTAGTCAGACCGGGGAAACGCCTTCTAGTGGGTGCGAAGATTATTTTTGACCCCCCATCTAGTCGGGAAGAGGATAGGGAAAATCAGACAAGTGAGGATGCAAAGATATCTTTACTCTCCACTTCAGAGCGTCCCTTTGTCCCCGCGTCTTCCTCACTCAGTGCCAAAGTCCTGGCGGTAGACGAGGCGACTGGGGGACGCATTTTGCAGTTTGATATCCCTGAAGGGAAATCCCTCACCGAGTTGTTAGAGGAATTCGGACATGTGCCGTTACCGCCTTATATTACAAACTCCCAAGCTTTACCAGAACAGTATCAAACAGTCTATGGCTCTCGAGCGGGGTCGGCAGCTGCGCCTACGGCGGGGTTACACTTTACCGAAGAGTTACTCGAAATCTTAGAACAACGGGGCATTGAGCGAGCGTTTGTGACGCTGCATATCGGCGTGGGGACATTTCGACCCGTCGAAGTGGAAGACGTAACCCAGCATAAAATGCACGAGGAATGGGTAGAAGTATCGGCGGAAACGGTAGAAAAAATCCGCTCTACCAAAGCGCGAGGGGGGCGGGTGATTGCTGTCGGGACTACCGTCGTGCGGTCGTTGGAAGGGGCGGCAGCGGTAACCGGCGAATTGCAAACATTTTGCGACAAGACCGATTTGTTTATCTATCCGGGATATCAGTGGCGCGTCGTTGATGGACTGATTACTAATTTTCACCTGCCCCGCTCTAGTTTGCTGATGCTGGTGAGTGCATTGGTGGGGCGTCAGAGGCTGCTAGATTTGTATCGGGAAGCGATCGCACACAACTACCGTTTCTATTCCTTTGGCGATGCCATGTTGATTTTGCCAACATCTGGTAATGGCTAATGGCTAATGGCTAATGGCAAGAAAACGCAATTAGCAATTAGCAATTAGCAATTAGCAATTACACTTCACCAATTACCAATCACCAAAAATGTTTAAAAAGTCCTTGTCGATTTATCTTGTTGCTGCTGTTACCAGTTTTGTCTTAACGCCGTTTGATCCAGTCACCGCTGGTAATAAACAACTGGTGGAAGGTGTTTTAACGCAAAACCTGGAAGCGGCGCGTTCGTTCCAGCAAGGGGTGAATTTTTACAACCAAGGCGACTTTGAACAAGCAGGTCGCGCATTTCGTCAAGCACTGGGACGCGACTCTAATATTGCTCTGGCGCAGCATTATTTGGGGATTATACAAAGCAAACAAGGCAATTTTCCCGGTGCGATAGCAGCTTTTCGGGAAGCGGTGCGACTCGATCCGAGTTTGGCACAAGCTTACTACAACTTGGGCGTGGCTTTATATCAACAAGGCGAACTGCAAGAAGCTGGCGCCGCTTTTGCACAATCGATTCAAATCGATCCAGACAATGCGGATGCTTTTTACAATTGGGGACTGACTTTGTATCAACAAGAGCAGTTTTCTCAAGCCAGTACTGCCTACCAGCAAGCAATTCGATTGGCTCCCAATAATGCCAATGCTTACTATAATTTGGGATTGGCTTTGGAGAAAGAAGGCCAACTAAAAGCGGCAACTTCTGCTTATCAGCAAGCTGTTAATCTCGCTCCTCGTTTTGTGGCGGCGCGAAATAGTTTGGGGAATGTTTTAGCGAGACAAAACCAGTTAGAAGCTGCTATAATTGTTTATCGGGAAGCCGTTAATCGCCAGCCTAATAATCCAAGTGCTAACTATAACTGGGGCATGGCTTTGTATAATTTAGGCCGCATTCGAGATGCCAGCGGGCGACTGAGAAGAGCGAGAGATTTATATAGACAGCAAGGCGACCTGGAAACAGCAGATCAAATCGACCAGTTTGTGCGAGAAATTCAGGCAAAATAGCACTGGGTAATTGGTAATGGGGAAAGGGGGGAAGCGGGAAAGGGGGAAAGGGGGAAAGGGAAAGACTGGTGGGAAGGAATAGATATGTGGCAAAAGTGCCTCTGTGGGAATCGACTTTGAAAACAGACCTAATGCTTTAGCTTTCCCCTTTCCCCCTTCCCCCTTTCCCCCCTTCTCCACTTCTTTAAATTGGCAGGCGATCGATATCTTTGTTAGAGCCAATTACTACCATAATTTCACCCTTGTAAAGGCGTCGGTTGGGGTTGGGATTGACTTCAAAGGTGCCATCGTTACACACTGCTAGCAAGTTTAAACCATAACGAGTTCTAAGTTGCAGGTCGTAGATGGTTTTGCCGTCAAATTCTTTGGGAACGATCGCTTCTACAATGCTGTTGTGTGGGTCTAGCTCAAATCGGTCTAAAATGGCGGGTTTAGTGAGCAAGCGCGCCAATGCACAACCAGCTTCATGTTCTGGATAAACTACGTGGTCTGCTCCCACTCGCGTTAATACTTTACCGTGGACTTCTGACGAAGCTTTCGCCACCACGTGGGGGACGCCGCCTTCCTTCAGATTCAGCGTGGTAATAATACTTTCTTGTAAATAGTTACCGATGGCAACAATCACCGTATCGAACTCAAAAATTCCCGCTTCTTTTAGCGCCGACGGTTCGGTTGAGTCGAGTTGCAACGCATGACCTACAATTTGATCCGTCAGGACTTGAGCGACTCGTTTTTCATCAACATCCGTACCCAGTACGTCGTATCCCAAACGGTGCAGAGTCGAGCATACTCCCCGCCCAAAGCGCCCCAAACCAATCACGGCATACTGTTTATTATCTTTGCGTAAACTGCGAAAAAAACCTATGGACGACAGATTCACTTTTTTCTACCTGTGTAATAGAGACTTTGGCGAGAACAACCCCTACAAAACCAGTCTTATCTTTCCAGCCTAGCAAATATTTTCTACCATCATTACCCCACGAGTAAGTTTTCTTCGGGGTAGCGAATTTTACTGGGGCTGGGATCTCCCAAAAGCGCCGACATCAGCAGCAGAATGCCTACCCTTCCCACATACATTGTCACAATTAAAACTAGCTTCGCAGCACCTGAGACGCTAGCTGTTATTCCCGTGGACAGACCAACTGTCGCAAAAGCGGACACGACCTCAAACAAAATTTGAATAAAATTAAACTTTGTATCGGTGAGAGAGATTAAAATTGTGGCAATAATCACAGTTGCCAACGAGCCTATAAACACGCCAACCGCTTTCAAAATCAGCGATAGAGGTATTTTTCGCTCGTACAAAACAGCTTCTTCATTTCCCTGTAAAATGGCTTTGGTGCAAGTGGTTAAAACTCGCAGCGTTGTCGTTTTCATACCGCCTCCTGTCCCGCCGGGACTGGCGCCAATAAACATAAAAGCAATCGTAATAAATAAACCCGCTGTGGTCATTTTGCTAAAATCAATCGTGTTAAACCCCGCGGTTCGGGGCGTTACCGATTGAAACCAAGCTGCTAGGATTTTGGTCTTTAAGTCCATTTTACCAAAGGTTTCGGGGTTTTTCTGCTCGATTAAAAAGAACGCCACCGTGCCGAGTATTAAGAGAATTAAAGTGGTGCTGGTCGCGACTTTAAAATTGAGGGAGAAGATAATGCAATGGGTTTTTCTGAGGATGCGGTCGCGCAACCACAGGTACATTTCCATAATCACCTGGTAGCCAATCCCGCCAAAGATAATCAACCCCGTTACCGTCAGGTTTAATAAAATCGATGATTGATAGCGGATAAAGCTATCACTAAACACACTAAATCCCGCATTATTCCAAGAATTAATACTGTGAAAAATTGCGTACCACAGTCCCCGATAAAATCCAAAATCGGGAACAAAAACAGGCAGCAGCAGAAAGACTCCGGTGAGTTCAAATATTAGCGTCGTGGCAATAATCGAGCGCAGCACTTGGGCGCTACCCTGGATTCCCGTTCGGTCTAAAGCTTGTTGAATTGCCACTTTATCGCGCAAGCTAAACCTGGCACCAATCAGCAGCAAAAGAAAAGTAGTTGCCGTCATATAACCGAGTCCGCCAACTTGGACAAGTATGGCAACAAACAGCTGACCCCAGAATGAAAAATAAGTGCCGACATCGACAACCGACAAACCCGTAACGCAGACAGCAGAGGTTGAGGTGAATAAAGCCACTAACGGGTCAATCCAAGTCCCGCTGCTGCTAGAAAACGGCATCATCAACAAAAGGGCGCCCAAACCGATTACGGCAAGGAACCCCAGGCAAATCGTTCTAGAAACTGTCATGGATGGGTTGCAATTCGATCCAACAATACTTTTGATCGCGTGTCTTGTAAAGTACCCTTGCGATTAAACTAATTTTAGTCTGCATTAAAGCTATTGGTTCCATGACAGCAACACTTTACGAGCAAATTCAGCAATTTTACGACGCCTCCTCCGGTTTGTGGGAGCAAATTTGGGGCGAACACATGCACCACGGGTATTATGGTGCAGATGGCAAGCAAAAAAAAGACCGCCGTCAAGCTCAAATTGACCTGAATGAAGAAATACTCCAATGGGCTAATTTACATAGGGTGGAAACTATTCTAGACGTAGGCTGCGGCATTGGAGGCAGTTCCCTCTATCTGGCTCAAAAGTATAACGCCAAAGTCACCGGAATTACACTCAGTCCGGTTCAGGCGTCTAGGGCGAAGGAAAGGGCAGCTAATGCTAATCTAAGTCAGCAGACTTCCTTCCAGGTAGCAGATGCATTGAATCTGCCCTTTGCCGATGCATCCTTTGATTTTGTTTGGTCTATGGAAAGCGGCGAACACATGCCGGATAAAGTTAAATTCTTGCAAGAATGCTACCGGGTATTGCAGCCTGGTGGCACGTTTTTAATGGCTACTTGGTGTCATCGTCCCGTGACGCTTCCCGATGGATACTTGACGCCGGATGAGTTAAAGCATTTGGCAGAAATTTATCGAGTTTATTGCTTGCCTTATGTCATTTCTCTGCCGGAATATGAGCAAATTGCTCGCAATGTTTCTTTTCAAGATATCCGGACGGATGATTGGTCAACTGCTGTAGCGCCATTTTGGAATGTAGTGATTGATTCTGCCTTCAATCCAGCGGCAATTATTGGTTTAATTTTTAGTGGTTGGACGACGATTCAAGGGGCGCTTTCACTTTCCCTGATGAGTCAAGGATATGAGCGGGGATTGATTCGATACGGGGTGTTGCGAGCGACAAAGTAGGGTTATCCCCGAGCGGTGCTTGTCTGCAAATAGGGGTGCTTAGTCGCTCACATGCTTTATAGGGATTAGCATTTTGGCTAATCTTTGCAGAATCTTCATCGTCAGACGGTTGATTGTGTTTTTTGGGTTAAGTTTCTGTAGAAATACGGATGGTCATCTTAGAGGTAGATTATCCTGAGCCTTAGACCGCAATTGGGTCGAAATATCCGGCTGGGCAAAAAAAATTGTAGTTGTCCCGCCGCGATCGTTAGAGTAAATTATGGCAGGCAACTATGACAAAATTCAAAAAATTAGCAGTGACAACAGCCAGTGTAGCTCTCAGCTGCACCGCAATAGAAGCCAACCCAGCACAAGCTGCCGTCTTTAACTATGATTTCACGGTTAACATTACTAGGGGTTTTCTAGTTGGCAACCAGTATTCGGGTTCGTTTAGCTACGATGACGCTTCGCCTAAAACTTCTTTTGGTGGGTATCGACCTTTTGATTTTAACTTTGATTTTGAGGGTAAAAATTTCACTGAATCAGACCTACAAATAGATGTGGGGGGCTATGGTGGCTTCTTTCCTAATGAAGGGTTGGTGACGGCTTCCATTGGGCTTTACGACTTTCCTCCAAAACCAGAATACTTTCCTAAAATAATCTTTCTCCGGTCTTGGATGGGTCAGCCAGCGTTATTTTACGGTTATGTGCAGGACTGTTCTAGCTCTGCTTGTCCAGAAGGATCTTATGGAACGGTGACGTACAATTTGCGGTCAAATCCTCCAACCTCGGTTCCGGAACCAAGCACTGTGGGAGGGTTGATGTTTCTTGGTTTAAGCAGCTTGCTTTTGCAGCGAAAAATAGCATCCTCTCAAGGCGAATAGCTGGTTAACTCAAATTGCTAGTTATCTCAACCGTGCGGCTAATGGCTAATGGCTAATGGAAAGATATTATTGAGAAGCTCTCTCTCTCTCCCAATTAGCAATTAGCAATTAGCAATTAGCAAAACGATCGCAGTAACAGGTGATGAAAGTTTTACTTGGATGGGAACTGGGAGGGGGACAGGGACACATTCAACGTCTGGTGGCACTTGCTCAGATGCTGGAATCCTATGGGTTAGAACCAGTCTTTGCCCTCAAGTCCTACAACATCAAAGGGATTGATTTTCCCTATCAGATTGTCTTTGCCCCTCGCTTGCCTTTTTATGGTCGGAAAGAATCTTATACCTTTGCCGATATCCTGGAAAACTTCGGTTTTGGGAATGCCTGTATACTGCGATCGCACCTTGAGGCGTGGCGCTCGGTTCTGCAACAGCTCAAACCAAGCTTAATTATTGCCGATCATGCCCCTGGTCTTGTCCTAGCAGCTTACGGCTTTGTGCCTACAGTTGCGATCGGAGAGTGCTTTACAGTACCACCACCCGTTGATGTTTTCCCGATTCTGAGATTTCCCGCACCGCCTGAGTCAGTCTGGCGCCAAGAGCAAGTCAGCAATACAGTGCGCGAAGTTGTCAAGTTTGATGCGCCTCTAGGACAAATTTTGAATGGGGATGCCAGTTTTATTTTTGGCATTCCTGAGTTAGACCCTTATCAGCACTTGCGGCGTAATGACCAGTATGTCAGTCTGCACGTTACACCGATTCCTGGAAATCTGCACCGTGCCGATGGCCCTGCTTGGGCTTATCTGGCAGATAATTATCCTCAGCGCACGATGGTGCTGCAAACTCTGAGACCCCAATGTGAGTTCAAACCTTTAAGCGAGGTTCTAGAGGGAAAGTCTTTGGCAATCCACAATGGAGGCTTAACGACGGCTATTACCTGTCTGCTAGCAGGCATTCCTCAATTAGTCTTGCCTATGCACTTAGAACAGCAACTCAATTGTGCTGCACTTTCTCGGTTAGGTGTAGCGACTGCGATCGCTCAACCTACATGGGAAAATTTGCTAGTGGGACAAGCGCAAGCTTATGCACTCACCCAGAATGCCCAGCAGCAAGCTGAAAGTCTTGCCCGTTGGAACCAGAACTTTATGGAAGTCGTTGTCGAAACTTGTCTCAAATTCACAGATATCACGAACGGGGTATAAATCCAAGCCTCCTACGCACGAGGAGACCAGAAACCCGCAGGACTTACGCAGGACGAACCTATCACCTTTGTTTCTGGGTAGATCTCTGCTGCAAAACCCACGATTTTTCCGAGAAACCCGGTTTCTGCGTCGATCTCTGCTGCAAAACCCACGATTTTTCTGAGAAACCGGGTTTCTTTGCCTAAGTCCTATCAAATTCACACAAGCAGGTCAGAAACCCGGTTTCTGCGTCGATCTCTGCGGCAAAACCCACGATTTTTCTGAGAAACCGGGTTTCTTTGCCTAAGTCCTATCAAATTCACGCAAGCAGGTCAGAAACCCGGTTTCTCAGTCGATCTGTGCTTCCCAAACCCACGATTTTTCGTATCACCTGAGTTTCTTTGGGTAACGAACGGGGTATAAATCCAAGCTTCCAGTAGGACAAACTTTATGCAACGATTAAAAACTAGCTGGAACCTTGATTGAAGTATTCATGAGCCAAATTTCTTCTCAAAAGTCTTCGGTGCCCCAAAGCAATCCTTCTGATGCCAAACCTGTCCAGCAGACGGGTTCTTGGCTTTATGCTTTTTGGAAGTTCAGCCGCCCCCATACAATTATTGGTACGAGTTTGAGCGTTTTGGGGTTGTATTTGGTGGCGATAATGCTCCGCATCGCTGGCGCGAACGCTCTCTCACCCCCCAACTTGTCTGGCACCCATCTGTTGCAGCTATTGGGAGCTTGGATATCCTGTTTGTGCGGCAATATTTACATTGTCGGGTTAAACCAATTAGAAGATATCGAAATCGACCGGATTAACAAACCCCACTTGCCTTTAGCAACGGGGGAATTTTCACCCCAGCAAGGTAAGATAATTGTCAGCGTTACGGGTATCCTGGCGCTGCTGTTGGCGGGGTTTTTGGGGCCGTTTTTATTCGGAATGGTTGGGATTAGTTTGGCAATTGGTACGGCTTATTCTTTACCGCCAATTCGGTTAAAAAGGTTTCCGTTTTGGGCAGCAATTTGTATTTTTAGCGTCCGGGGGGCGATTGTTAATTTAGGGTTGTTTTTGCACTTTAGTTGGGTGTTCCAGAATAAAGTTACAGGTAGCACAGGCAAGCTGCCTGTGCCACAAGAAATACCCGCAGAAGTTTGGGCGCTGACGCTGTTTATTTTGGTGTTTACGGTGGCGATCGCTATCTTTAAAGATATCCCCGATATGGAAGGCGATCGCTTGTACAATATCAGCACTTTTACGCTTAAATTGGGCGCAACCGCTGTGTTTAATTTGACTCTATGGGTGATAGCAATTTGCTATCTAGGCATTGCAATTGCTGGCTTGTTGTGGCTAACTTCTGTAAATACGGTATTTTTAGTGACAACCCATTTGGTGGCATTGGGTTTAATGGGGTGGCGGAGTCGGTGTGTAGACTTGCAGGATAAGGGTGCGATCGCTAGTTTCTACCAATTCATCTGGAAATTGTTTTTCCTAGAATATCTAATTTTTCCTGCTGCTTGTTTATGGCATTAGGAAGAACAGGACTGACCCACGACGATGGCAGAAACAAAGGTGAGACCGTCGCTCTCTAGTTGCCAAACCAACTATTTTTCAGATCACCCTTGTTTCTTTGCCATGACTTACGCACGAGGATGGCAGAAACAAAGGTGAAGAGTCAATTTCTGGTGGCAAAACCAACGATTTTGCGGATCGCCCTTGTTTCTTTGCGTAATATGATGTCCGCCTAATTACCCTGAATAAAAATCTCTCCCAAGTCACCGTGTCACCGTGTCAGGAGCGTCATTCCTAATTATGGGTGAAGAACCGGACATGATATAAGTCCTGTTTGCGTAATTGCTAAATAATTTACTTTTTTCGCGCTGGAAGAATCTTTGGAGAATGAATCGCCATAGACGCCAAGTACGCCAACTCACATCTGGCACGATTCTCAACCTGCCTGGAAACCCTTGTTTCTTGACGAAAAATTTAGGCTTTCAAGTTTAGCTATTTGCCAGAAACTAAGGTGTTAACCCTGGTGCAAGATCTGAGCCAAGGAAGAAGAAAGGGAAGGGAGTGATGTTTGTCAAGAGCAATTATGCGGAATTAGGGCAGGAAATATCGATTGTGCCGATTGGGGGAGGGGACTCCACACGCAGAGGGAACGCACCGCGTAAACTAGGCTAAGAGCCTACAAATACCATGTCCCGAATCATGTCGCAAAAACTGCTTAAATTTTACCTGCTGCTGGCGGCGAGCGTTAGTCTCGGTTTGACTGCCGTGGCGTGTTCTAAGACGCCTTCTGGAACGAACACCGCCAGCACCAGCACGCCTTCTCCCGCCGCACCGGCACAAAATACCGCCGCTAACGGGACAGTTTCCCCATCCGCAACTACACCGAGTCCAGAAACTACCGTTGCCGCCGCACCTGGTAGCGCCGAAGATTTTTATCAGCGAGGAATTGAAAGCGTTAAAAAAGGCGATGCTGCGGGTGCAGAAGAAGCTTGGCGCAAATCGATTGAACTGGACGGCAAAAATCCCAAAGTTCACTCGAATTTGGCCGTGCTGCTGCAAAGTCAAAATAAGTTAGACGAAGCTAGCAAGCAATTTCAAGAAGCGATTCGCCTCGATCCTAAAAATGCGGAAGATAAGGTCAAATTAGCTGTTGTTTTGGGTCAACAGAAAAAACTAGACGAAGCAATCTCTCAAACAAAAGAAGCGCTGCAAATCAAATCGGATTTTGCACCCGCTTACGTAGTTATGGCGGCGGCGTTAGCAGAACAAGGCAAGCAAGAAGAAGCAATAAAGAGCTTACAAACCGCCAGAGATTTATTCAAAAAGCAGGGAAAAGTTGACCAACAGGTAGAAACTCAAATTAATTTAGCTGTTGCTTTAGCAAAACAGAAGAAATTAGACGATGCAGTAGCGCAATTACAAGAAGCGGTTAAACTCAAACCAGACTTTGCCCCCACTCACGTTATCTTAGCAGGCGCTTTATCCGAACAAGGCAAAAAAGACGAAGCAGTAGCCTCGCTAAAAAAAGCCAAAGACTTATTCAAAAACCAGGGCAGAACCGAACCGCTGGTAGAAACTACAATTAACTTAGCCGTTTTGTTGGGACAACAAAACAAAATCGACGAAGCAGTCACCGAATCAAAAGAAGCTGTTAGCCTCAAACCAGACTCGGCAAAAGCCCACTACGTCTTAGCCCTGGCTTTATCAAGTCAAGGCAAAAAAGACGAAGCGATCGCTACTTTGAATAAAACCAAAGAACTGTTGAAAAACCAAGGTCAAACCCAGCAAGCCGAGCAAATTGACAAAATCATCCAGAAACTCGGCGAACCGAAAAAATAATTGAGGTATTTTAGATTTGAGATTGCAGATTGCAGATTTAATTCCAATTTTTTCATAAATCAGAAATATAAGCTCTGAAATCTGCAATTATTCCATAAATCAGAAATCAAAAATTTGCCATCTGAAATTATTCCATGTTCGAGGAAAAAGGCAAAGTTTATCTAGTGGGTGCAGGGCCATCGGATGTCGCTTACCTAACTGTGCGATCGCAACAATTATTATCGCAAGCAGAGGTATTAATTTATGATGCCTTGATCTCGGAGCGACTGTTAGATTTAGTACCGGATAATTGCGTAAAATTCCACGTCGGTAAGCGGGGTGGACGCAAGAGTACCCCCCAAGCAGAAATCGACCGCTTGCTGGTGGAACAGTGCCTGTTAGGGAAGCAAGTCGTGCGATTAAAAAGCGGCGATCCGTTGATTTTTGGGCGATCTAGTCAGGAAATTCAAGCATTAATTGCCGCAGGTTGCCCGTTTGAGGTTGTGCCGGGAATTTCTTCCGCATTGGCAGCACCATTGCTAGCAGGAATTCCCCTAACAGATCCGGTTTTGAGTCGGTGTTTTGCAGTTTTAAGCGCCCACGAACCAACAGAATTAGACTGGGAAGCCCTATCGCGGATCGATACGCTGGTAATCTTGATGGGGGGGCGTAATTTGGGGGAAATTGTCCGCCAACTGCATCGTGGGGGGCGAAGTCTGCAAACTCCCGTCGCCGTTATTCGTTATTGCGGACATCCCCAACAACAAATTTGGACAGCACAGTTGGGAACTATTGCAGCTGCATGTGCTGGGGCGTCTCTTTCCCCGGCGGTCATTGTAATTGGAGAAGTTGTTGGACTGCGCCCCTACTTACAACCGCCGTTAGCAGGGCAGAGGGCAGAAATGTTGATTAATATTAACGGCAACTTGGTATCCGAGCGAATGTCCCCAATTGGGGATAATTTAAAATCCAGCCCCCTAGATTTGATATCCCCTATTGCTATGACTCAGACAAATAACCAACATCCAGCGCCAGAAACCAAGAAAGAAGCAGAGAATCAAATCATCCCCGCGTCTCCCCGTCTCCCCATCCGGGCGTCCTCTTCCCTCCCCCTCGCCAATAAAACTATCCTCGTTACCCGTTCTGCTGGACAGTCGGGGGAATTTACTCACCGCCTTCAGGCAGCAGGTGCAACGGTAATTGAAATGCCTGCGATAGAAATTGGTCCGCCTTCAAACTGGGAAGGATTGGATAATGCGATCGCTTGCATACAAACCTTTGATTGGTTAATTCTCACCTCTACCAACGGTGTAGATTATTTCTTTGAGCGCTTATTCGCTCAAGGAAAAGATGCCCGTAGCTTAGCGCAGCTTAAAATCGCCGTTGTCGGTAAAAAAACAGCTAATAGCCTAAAACTGCACAATTTGCAACCCGATTTTATCCCGCCCAACTTTGTGGCAGATTCCCTCGTGGAACATTTTCCCGCATCTCTCCAAGGGAAAAAAGTGTTATTTCCCAGAGTGGAAACTGGTGGACGGGAGGTGTTAGTCCAGGAGTTATCGGCTAAAGGTGCAGAAGTCGTCGAGGTGGCGGCTTACGAGTCCAGGTGTCCGGATGCGATCGCACCAGAAGCAAAACATGCCTTGTCGAAGCAAGCAGTAGATATCATTACCTTTGCTAGTTCCAAAACTGTGAGAAATTTTTGTCAGTTAGTAGAGGCATCCCAATTAACCGATAAGCTGGATAAAGTAGCGATCGCCTCGATCGGTCCCCAAACTTCCCGCGACTGCAAGCAACTCCTGGGTCGGGTAGATGTGGAAGCGCTTGAATACACCTTAGAAGGATTAACCCAAGCTATTATTAACTGGGCGACAATCCACCAGCCTCCTGTTTAAAAAGCCTATATTAGGTTATATTAAACTGTAAATTTTTAGCAGAAGTAGGGGCGAGTTTAACAACATATCTCGTGGTGACACAGACTGATTGGTAAAACCCGCCCCTACTGTAAAACTGAATCAAGATAACTTCTATTTTATTCAGTAGATAAAAATCAATTTATAGACAAACGGTCGTGTTTGATGACATAAAATTGTCCATAGATAGTACTTCGGTCGGGGCTTTACTATCAGCTAATTGCTAATTGCTAATTGGTCATGGCAAATCTAAAATCTAAAATCTAAAATCTAAAATCCTATGAGGCGTATTATTGGTTTAACGGGCGGTATTGGTACTGGCAAAAGTACCGTCTCGAATTATCTGGCAAGTCACTATAATTTGCCAGTTTTGGATGCAGATATTTATGCGCGCGAAGCCGTACAACCAGGTTCTCAAGTATTAGAAGAAATTCAGGAACGCTACGGTTTCGGCATCTTACTACCCGATGGCAAACTCGACCGCCTGCGCCTGGGTCAAATTGTTTTTAGCAGTCCCTCAGAACGCTTGTGGTTAGAGCAACGCATTCATCCATACGTGCGCGATCGCATTACCGCTCAATTAGATACCCTAGACCCCCAAAAATCCCCCACAGTCGTCCTAGTCGTACCATTATTGTTTGAAGCTCGCATGACCGATCTGGTAACGGAAATCTGGGTAGTAACTTGCGACCAAACCCAGCAAGTTGAACGAGTCAAATCTCGCGATGGTCTGCCTTTAGAAGAAATTCAATCCCGCATTAACAGCCAAATGTCAATAGAAAAAAAGCTAGCCCAAGCCAACGTAGTTTTAGATAACTCTTCAACCCCAGAAGCATTGTTAAAACAGGTAGATGCTGCGATTGGTAATAGGTAATTGGTAATTGGTAATTGGTAATTGGTAATTGGTAATAGACAATAATTTACCATTACCAATTAGCAATTAGCCAGCAATTAGCCAGCAATTAGCCATTAGCAATTAGCCATTAGCAATTACCCATTACCAATTACCCATTAGCAATTAGCCATTAGCAATTAGCCATTATGCCGCTTCTCCCCCTACAATAACATTGCGAATTCGCAAACTCGGACCACCGCAACCTACGGGTAAACCGCTTTGTCCGCCTTTACCGCATCCGCCGGATTCATCCCAGTAAAAATCATCGCCAATTGCTTCAATATCCGCCAGCGTGGAGAAAACATTACCGGAAAGCGTGACATCGCGCACGGGTTCGGCTATTTTGCCATTGCGGATCATCCAAGCTTCCCCCGCACTAAAGGTGAACATTTCCCCATTCGTCATTCCACCCAACCAATTACGGGCATAAACGCCTTCTTTGATACCAGTAAATAAGTCCTCGACTGGCGTATTTCCCCGTTCGATCCAGGTGTTGGTCATCCGCACGATGGGGGGATAGTGATAACTGAGACAACGGGCATTCCCGGTGGGTTGTTCGTCTAATTTGCCAGCAGTTTCGCGGGAGTGCAATCTTCCCACTAAGACGCCGTCTTTAATTAATTGAGTCGTCGTTGCGGGGGTGCCTTCGTCGTCGTAAAAATAGCTACCGCGATGACCTTCTGGGGCGGCGCCGTCAAAGATTTGCAGATCTTTGGGACCAAATCTGCGTCCAATGGTCATGACTTCTAGCAAGTCCGGGTTTTCGTATGCCATATCGGCTTCACTCAGGTGTCCGAAGGCTTCGTGGACGAATAACCCGCTGAGAATCGGATCGATGACGACGGTGTAGGTATTGCCTTTGACCGGCGGTAAGCTTAAAGCCTCCACCCCCCGTTGCGCTGCACCCCGCACTTGCTCGTCTAAATTGGTTAAATCTTCGTAAGCTTTGCGCGATCCCGTTGTTTCCCGTCCAGTTTGTACGGTTTCCCCGTCGCGCGCCGTGGCGGCAAAACGCATTTCCATATCCACCCAGGATTGTTCTAACATCGTCCCTTCCGACGTGGCGAGGATGATGCGCTGGGCGCTGTCGCCATAGCGCACCGAGGTGGTAGCGATGCGAGGGTCAACGCTGCGGAGAATTTCGGTGTAGCGATCGCACAATGCCTTTTTCTCGGCTAGCGGTATTTGGCGAGGATCGGTGCCGGTGAGGGGGATAATGCATATATCCTGCACCGCGTCAATAGGGGCGAGGATGGTTTCTTCTTCACCCACGATGCGGGCGGCAGCGATCGCTTCCTCAACCCGTTCTGCTAAGGTCGAAAGTTGATTAAAGCTGGCAAAACCCCACCCACCCTGATAACAAGCGCGTACCTGTCCGCCGATCGAAATCCCTTGGGACAAAGTTTCGATCTTATCGGCGCGCAGTAAAATATCGGTTGCTTCAGCTTCTTCCAGTCGAATCGCCAAATAGTCAACCCGCTTGCCATAACGACGTATCAGGTCAGAAAGAAGATTCTTGGCATCCGCTAGTAAGGTAGGCATAGCAGGCACTGGTACAGATAAACTGCATCCATTTTGCATTTATTTAGCCCCTTGTGCCACCGAAGCGAAGGGCAGATACCCGACTTCTGCGAGAAGTGGGGGTTTTCGCTTTTGCACAAAATACCGGCTACCAACCAAAAGCGCGACAAACCTAACCCCCCCTGCCCCCCTTCCCTGCAAGGGAAGGGGGGAGAAAGACTCCCCTCTCCTTGCAGGAGAGGGGTTGGGGGAGAGGTCTTTCTGTCCCAGCTTGGGTTGGTAGCCAAAATACCTTTAACTACCCCGATCTAGTTAGTTTGACAAAATGCTAGCGCTTTTTTTGTAGAATGATTCTCATTCCATAAAATTAGAAAGCCTCAATGAATAAAACAACCCCCGCGACTGAATTAATTTATCGCCCCCGCCGCCTGCGTCGCACCCCTACGTTGCGGCGAATGGTACAGGAAACTCATTTAACCGCAAATGACTTAATTTATCCCGTCTTTGTGATGGAAGGAGAAGGGCAAAAGGTTGAAATAGGATCGATGCCGGGATGTTACCGCTATACGTTGGATTTGCTGCTAAAAGAAATAGCCGATGCAGCGGCGTTGGGAGTGAATGCTGTAGCGCTTTTCCCCGTCATTTCCCCTGCCAAAAAAGACGATACTGGCAGCGAAAGTTACAACGAATCAGGATTAGTCCAGCAAACGGTAAAAGCAATTAAAAAAGCCGTTCCAGATATTGTTGTCATCACCGATGTAGCGTTAGACCCTTTCACCACTCACGGACACGATGGTGTCGTAGATGACAATGGTGTGATTCTCAACGACCCCACCGTAGAAATTTTAGTCAAAATGGCGCTATCTCAAGCAGCAGCAGGGGCAGATATGGTCGCACCTTCTGACATGATGGACGGACGGGTAGGCGCAATTCGCCAAGCTTTGGATGCAGCAGGTTACTTTGATGTGGGAATACTTGCTTACTCGGCTAAGTATGCCTCTGCTTATTATGGCCCGTTTCGGGATGCCCTCGATTCTGCCCCCAAATTTGGCGATAAAAAAACATACCAAATGGATGCTGCAAATGCCAGGGAAGCACTCAAAGAAGTTGCACTAGATATTGCCGAAGGGGCAGATATTGTGATGGTAAAACCTGCTTTGGCTTATTTGGATATCATTTGCCAAGTGAAAGCGGCAACAAATTTACCTGTTGCTGCCTATAACGTCAGCGGCGAATATGCCATGATTAAAGCTGCCGCACAGCAAGGCTGGATTGATGAAAAAAAGGTTATTTTGGAAACTCTAACCAGCATGAAACGGGCAGGTGCTGACTTGATTTTGACTTATTTTGCTAAAGAAGTCGCGTTGATGTTGCGCTAGGGAATTTCCCCAGAGAACCCCGGGTTTCTTGTCAAGATAGTAGGTGAGAAAACGCGCTATCTACAATACCCAGATACCCGACTTCTCTAAGAAGTCGGGTATCTTGCTCTTCCGTTCATATCATGTCCGGTTTTTCACCCATAATTAAAACTCAGAGCGTCTCCCTGTCCGGTGCGTCGCCGCGTCAGTCCCAACTATGGGTAATCAAACGGACATGATATCACTTGCCGATTACCCGATCCAACAGAAATTTTCACCTGTAGAAAGGCATAAATTTACAGGTTTTTTTAACAAAACCCCCCTGGAGTTAGCTAGATCACAGGAGTATGCTGATATTATCATCAAGTTTTTGAGAAAGTTTCCTAGTAATTCCCAAAATGTTAAGAATTCACCTCGCTTCATTACAACCGGGTCAAATCGCCACCATCGTGGCGTTACAAGCAGAAGAGTGCTTGCAACAACGCCTGCAAGCACTGGGTTTTCGCGCTGGACGGCAAGTGGAAATGATTCGGCGTGCCTGGTTTGGCGGGCCACTTCACGTGCGGGTGGGAACCACGGAAGTGATGCTGCGCCGCAGCGAAGCCAAAGAAATCCATGTCACGCACTTGAGTGAAGGAGAATGAGCATGAAACAGATAGCTGTCTTAGGAATGCCTAATACGGGCAAATCGACCTTTTTTAACCGAATTACGGGCGCAAATGCCAGTATAGGCAACTGGCCTGGAATTACCGTAGACCTGATGATGGCGAAGGTCAAACTCGGCGACGAACCCGCCGAAATAGTTGACTTGCCAGGTATTTACGATCTGCGGGGGTTTTCGGAAGATGAGGCAGTAGTGAGAGATTTTCTCGAAAAGACTCCTTTAGATTTAGTACTAATTATTCTCAATACTGTCCAAATTGACCGCCAAGTCAGCCTTGCCTTACAGGTGAAGCATTTGGGAGTTCCGGCGGTATTGTTGTTAAATATGGCAGATGAGGCTCCCAAGTTTGGAGTGGAAGTCGAACCGGAGAAAATGGCAGCGCATTTAGGGATGCCGGTAATGCCAATTAGTGCCAAGTACGGTCACGGTTACGAGACGGCATATCGGGCAATTGCTGATAGTTTGAGCCATCAAGAGGAGGCAATTTGCGTTGGTAAGATTGAGGAGCATTTAGTAAGCGATCGCAAACTTGCCGAAGAAATGGGTAACCTATTGCAAGATGCGGTTCACGTACCAGCGCAAGCGAAGGAAAACTGGACAACGCGGTTAGATAAAGTCCTACTCCATCCTGTGTTTGGGTTGCCAATCTTTTTTGCGGCAATGTTTTTGATGTTCCAGGCAGTTTATGCGTTGGGAACGCCGCTGCAAGACTTATTGGGAAATGGGTTTGATTGGTTGCAGAAAAATGCCTTAGAACCTGGTTTAGCGGGACTGCCAGAAGTATTGAGGGGTTTCCTAATTGACGGGTTGTATACTGGTTTGACAACCGTCGCAGCATTTATTCCGGTGATTATTTTGTTCTTCTTCTGCATGGCAATTGTGGAAGATAGCGGCTACTTATCTCGGTCGGCATTTTTGATGGATGCGTTGATGCAGAGATTGGGATTAGACGGTCGATCTTTTGTGATGTCGCTGATGGGATTTGGCTGCAACGTACCGGCAATTATGGGGACTAGGGTGATGCGTTCCCCTGGTTTGCGGATGCTTTCCATGCTGGTAATTCCCTTTTCTTTGTGTTCGGCGAGGTTGAACGTATTTATCTTTATGACGACGGCGCTTTTTGCCGCCAGCATTGCGCCTATAGTCTTGTTTAGTTTGTATATTCTCAGCTTTGTGGCGGCTATTTTGACCGCGTTTTTGTTCAAAGGTCAGTATCCCAACCAAGAGCCATTTGTTTTGGAATTGCCTCCTTATCGCTTCCCTACTTTCAAACAAATTCTGCTGCGTTCTTGGTGTGAGGTAAAACACTTTTGGCGGTGGTCTTATCGGTTTATTATCTTAGGGGTTGTGGCAATTTGGGCGCTGAATAACTTACCGCCTGGTGTTCCACCTGCGAGTTCCCAAACGCTTTCGGGAATCCTGGGTCAATTCATGCAGCCGATTTTAGGACCGATTGGAATTAATTCGCAATTAGCGGTGGCGCTGGTTTTTGGCTTTGTGGCGAAAGAGATCGTTTTGGGTGGATTGGCGGTAATTTACGGTCAGTCTGAGGATAGTCAATTAATGGGAGCGATCGCGCAGCAAATCGACTGGGTACAGGCGTATAGTTTCATGCTATTTACGCTGCTGTATATCCCTTGTCTTTCGACAGTAGCTGTGTTAAAAAGCGAATCCAAGAGTGCGAAATTTGCTTGGATATCGGTGGCGTGGTCGGTGGGTTTAGCATGGGTATCCAGCTTTATTTTCTATCAAGGTGCGAGGCTTTTAGGATTTTGATTGGCGCATTTGTATCTAACGGCGTAGTGGGGCGATCGCTTGTTTTTACCAGCTTTATCCCCACTTTTTTAATCTTTAGGACTTACGCAAACACCAAAGTTTCTATGAAAAATCGTCGCTGGGAAACTAAAGATATACACAGAAACAAAGGTGATAGGATCGTCGTGGGTAAGTCCTGAGCTTGTTTTTTATCATATCCATCATGATAAATTTTCATCAGATGGTTCAATTCCACTCAATTGAGGTTGACGTTTCTTTCCATCTAACAAACAACTCACCGTCATATCTCCCATGACATTAATCGCAGTCCGGCAACGATCTAAGAACCAGTCTACAGTAATTAATATAGCGATATACTGAGTTGGCAAGCCAACGGCACTGAATACCAGCGTCATCGTTACCAAACCTGCTTCTGGAATTCCTGCTGCACCTACAGAGGCGAAAATAGCGGTGAGAATCACAATGAATTGTTGGGGTAAGGCAAGACTTAACCCCAATACTTGAGCGACAAATAAAGCGGACATTGCCTCATATAAAGCAGTGCCGTCGTTATTAAAATTGCTGCCGACTAACGCACCTAAAGAAGCAGAAGATTCCCGCAAACCGATTTTTTCTAGCAACGCTTCAAAGGTGATAGGCATGGTGGCGGTGGAAGAAGCAGTTGAAAATGCGGTTAACAGTGCATCAGAACCTCCGGCAAGAAAGCGTTGCGGACTCACCCAAGAACCGAAATGCACCCGAATTAAGTAATAGCAAGCTTGCAAAAATAAAGCGACCAATACGGCGATGATAAACGCACCTAAAGATTTAAACGGTGCAAAACCTTGAAGCGCGACGGTTCTGGCAACTATTCCGAAAACGGCGATGGGAACGAGGGCAATAACCCAGTGTAAGATGCGGATTACTGCCTCGAATAGAATTGCGATTGCATCCTCAATTGCCACATATGCCGTCTTTCCTTCTTCAATTTGTTGTTGTTTCAAACCCCGTAAAACAATCCCAAACGCTAAGGCGAGAAAAATCAGTTGCAGGACGTTGTTATCAACCAAAGGTTTGAGAACTGCTTCCGGTACCATATCTTGCAAGAGTCCCCAAGGATCGAATTCCTTAGTTGCAGATGTTTCTGTAGGCGCAGCAAGGCTACCCCATTTTCCCGGTTGCAGGATATTAGCAACTAAAAGACCGATTAAGATAGCAACCGTGGTATTGCTAAACAGCAAAACTGCCAAACGACGCCCCGATCTGCCGGGAATATTTGCAGTCAGGAAAGAGTGGAGGACTGCTAGTAAAATTAGGGGCGTAGCGAGGGCGCGCAGCGCCTTGAGGACGAGGTTGCAGGGAATTACTAGGTTATTGATCCAGGCGACATTGGCGGGGTTAGGTTGACCTGCGCCGAGGGCGACGCCTAAAATTAATCCCAGAATCAGCGCGATCGCTATTTGCAAATACAGCGGAATCCGCTGCCACAGAGGACGATCTTTAATTGCTATTTCACTCATTTTTTGATTCCTTTAGTTACCAACTACCACCTGCACCATCACCGCCGCTACTACCGCCACCAAAGTCGCTACTGCTACTACTATAGCTACTGCCACTGTCATAGCTACTACTGGTACTGCTACTGTCATAGCTAGTAGTGCTGCTGCAACTACTGCTAGTGTCAGAACTATTATTACTGTCGCAGTTACTGCTGGTGTCAGAACTACTATTGCTGTCCGAGTTACTAGCGGTGTAATTGTTACTGACAATTTCATAGCTACAGTCGCTGTCATTGCTAATTTGCTGCGAACTGTTGCTAGAAACAGAGGGAGATTTGCTGTGCTTATTTTTACTTTGGTGCGAACTGTTGCTAGAAACAGAGGCAGATTTGCTGTGCTTATTTTTACGACGACGCAGGAGGAACCATAACACAATTATTCCACCTCCAAATGCACCTGGAAAGACATACCAAGGTATGTCAGCGTCACCAACTTGGTTGGAAGTTTCCAGTGCTAATATCAGAGATTTAGTGCCAGCAATTGTACCGCCGTCATAGTCTCCTTGTTTGAATTTTGGCGTAATTTCCTGCTGGATAATATCGCTGACTTTGGTATTAGGTAGAATAGCTTGCAACCCGTAGCCTGTTTCAATTTCTACGCGGCGATCGCTTTGGGAAATTAAAACCAAAACTCCGTTATTTTTATCCGCTTTCCCAATAGCCCAGCGATTAAACAACGTTGTGGCAAACTGCTTGGGACTTGCAGAAGGTGCAGTTTCAATTACGGTAAATACGGCGATTTCGCTGCCATTTTTGGTAGATTTGAAATAATTTGATTTAGCTGAGCTTCGGCATTTGGAGTGAGAATATCAGCCATATCCGTTACCCAACCTTTATTTGCTTGTCTGGGATTAGGAACTTGCTCTACGGTGACAGCCAAACTAACAGAAGGAATGGCGATAATAACCAAACTCGCCAATCCCGCGCAGAAAGTTTGTTTGAAGGGAAGAGCTACAAATTTCATAGTTGATTTGGGACGCTAATTATTTAAGATTGACTTGCGCTTTAAACACAAGCTTGTCATCTACGAACGCACCCGTCATCCCACTACCGTCGGGGTTTTTCCACTGGTAAATAGCCTGTTTATTTCCACTCGGTAGATTTGGAACACCTGGAATGGTAAAAGATATTTCGGCACTACTTTCCCCTGGTTTTCCGATAATTTTTTCAATCTCGGATACAGTCATGCCTGTTTGAACTTGGTCGTACTTAGCCTTAGTAACGCTAGGGCTATTGAGAGTACAAGCGCTGACAATTAACGGTAAAATAATTAGGGGTAATACTTTATTTATGAGTGTTTTTAACATTTTATTTCTCCTGTGAATGCCAATCTTTGTAGTAGTTACACCCTGATTAAATCACCTTTGTTTCTATGAAAAATCGTTGGTTTATAACTAGAGATCTACGCAGAAACCCGGTTTCTGACCTAGATCCCCCCCTTAACAAGGGGGGGCAGGGGGGGATCTATCGATTTGGCTGGGAGGGCGGGTTTTGGGGAGTAATATTGATGAATGGCAGCGCATTATTTCCACCCATCACTTGAGGAAAGCGACCATCCCATTTTTCAATCGCTTGCTTTTGCAGAATTTGAGGCGTTAAATTTTCCCGCAGCAATCTTTGTGCTTCAGCTTGACCTTTAGCGCGATTCACTTCTCCCTGAGCTTCTTTAGAGGCTTTTAAGGCTATATACTCGGCTTGCTTGGCTTCTTGTTCGGCGATTTGTTTGGATTCAATCGCTTTAGTAAATTCGGGAGAAAACCCAAAATTAACTAAAGAGACATCATCGACAATAATTCCGTAAGCAGCGAGACGGGTTTTGAGGGCGTTATCAATTTCCTCTTTTAACGCAGTGCGTTTGGTGATAATTTCTTCAGCGGTTTTTTTGGCAGTGGCTGCTTTGAGAACTTCGGAAACCGCAGGAGTGATAATTCCTGTAACAATCTGCTCTTGATCTCCAACTTGTTGATATATTTTGTTAACTTGGGCAGGATCGATGTGCCAGTTGACAGCTATTTCCGTTGTCACTTTTTGCAGATCTTTGGAAGCAGCATCGCTTTGGAAATCATTTTTTTGCACGCGGACGCTGAGTCTTTTAACCGATGTGACGATTGGTACAATGGGATGGATACCTTCATCTAAAACGGTGTTTTGAACTTTGCCGAAGTTCATGACAACGCCGCGCTCTCCAGCTTTGATAATCGTAAAGGGACGGAAAATAATCGCTACCAGTAATAGGATGATTCCGCCTGTAGCGTAAAGGCTAAAGGGAAGATAATCGGTGGGTCTGTTTCTGGTGGTTTGCATAGTTCGATGGTTAGAAAATTTGAAGAAGAGTTTTTTTAGGCTAGTTATGACAACAACATCGCGATCGCATATTCCGTAAACCGTTTGTAAAATCTGGAGCATTCAATCGATTAAGCTGTTTACCCAACAGCCACAAAGTCTCGCGTTAAACTCAAAGCATCAGCATTCAACCCTCGGACAAAACCAATAACGTCCAGAAAGTGTCGGGTAAAGCAGCACCGTTTGTAAACTAAGATTAAATCAAATAAAAATCAGCTAATTTTGTGCTAAAATTAAAACAGTTGGTTTGAAAAAGTCGGTTTGTAGTAGGGAATTTATTCCCTTTAGTTTGGGAATTAGACGAATGAATTCCTTACAACAAACACAAAGACAGGACTTAAGCACGACGCTCCTAGAAACCGGGTTTCTTGCTGGGATCTCTAGTTCCAAAGCAACGATTTTTCGGAGAAACCCGGTTTCTTTGTGTAATATGATGTCCGCCTAATTACCCTGAATAAAAATCTCGCTCCGTCACCGTTTCACCGTGTCTCGGCGTCATTCCTAAATAGATGGGTGTTTAAGCGGACATGATATAAGTCATGTCTTTGTCAGGACTTACGCTCTCGGTCTATTGACCTAATTTCAAAAGGTGATGCTATATGCTAAATTTCTGCTTGACTTGGTTAGTTGCAGCAATTTCGCTGCTGGTAACGGCAAAGATAGTACCGGGAATTGAGGTGAGCAGTTTTACGGCAGCTATATTCGCCGTGGTGATTATTGGGTTTGTAAATGCAACGGTTAAACCGATTATCACGATCCTGACGTTACCGCTAACAATTTTATCCCTGGGTCTATTTCTGTTAGTCGTGAATGCCATCTCCCTGTCCTTAGCGGGATGGTTAGCAAGTGCGTTTGACATTGGGTTTAAAGTTTCTGGTTTTTGGCCTCCTTTGTTTGGTTCAATTGTGCTTTCTTTGGTATCTGGTTTTATCGGTAAGTTTGTGAAATTGGAGGGAAATCAGACAACTTGATTTTGGGCGATCGCAACCGCGCCAAGAAACCGGATTTCTCTCAAAAATGAGGTACACCTGAGTTTGTCAAGCGCGCAGCATTAATGCTGCCGCTACACAAACGAGAGCCACTGGGGCTGCACCTCACTGCGTCTCTATATCCCAGCAAGAAACCGGGTTTTTGGGAAAAATCGTCGCTTTAAAACTAGCTATTGCCGCCAGAAACCCGGTTTCTAGAATGGTTGCGCTCGCTACGCAAAGAAACCGGGTTTCTGGGAAAAATCGTCGCTGTAAAACTAGATATCGCCGCCAGAAACCCGGTTTCTAGGATGATTGCGCTCGCTACGCAAAGAAACCGGGTTTCTGGGAAAAATCGTCGCAAGAGAACTAGATCTTGCCGCCAGAAACCCGGTTTCTAAGATCGCACTAAAGGCACTCGCACCACCGTGTATGCTCCAGCAACTACATCAATTGCTAAAGCATCAACGGCGGTTTTCCAGCCGGGGGGAAAACCAGATGGCTTAAAATCAAGGCGATAAGTGCCTTGGGGTAGCCGCAGACTGTTGCGCTCGCGCCGCCGCTGGACTTGATATGATGCCAGGGGTTTATTATTTAGCACAAACATATCTAGATTGCCTGTATAAACCGATTCGCCTGCATCTTGTTTGCCGTTATTGTTAGCATCAAAAAACGCAAAGATAGCGATTCCTCCTAACGTGCGGAAGTTATCGTTGCGGCGATCGCTGGGGCTAATTCCTGCCTGTAAATCCAAGCTGGAAACTAACTCAATATTAAAACTCGATTCTGAGGAAGTAAGCGCCACTCCCTGATAGCGTCCCCGCAACAACAAACCCGGTATAATGGTTGTTCCCGCCGAGGCAATAATTCCCTCACCGCGAGAACCAATTGCGTATCCCAATTGCGCTTCCCAAAGATAATTGCCATCAAGCGATCGCGCTGTTGAGCGATAGCGCCAAGATAAAGTTGCCAGGTTATCATCTAGCAAGTTTTGAGAGCGAGTTTCGTAATTAAATAGCAGCGATTGTTGAGCAGAAAAGTTATAGCTTAGTGCAGATTGCGTGCTGATTTCGTTCCCTTGTTGAGTGAATTCTAGTTTACCCAAACGTTGTGTTAAATTCCAGCGAAAGCGATTGTTACTATCAAAAGTCGCGCGCAGAGATGTTTCTGAAGTTTTACCCCGACGGGAAAATTGCAACCCGGCGGAATTGCCATCGCGGCTGTCAATCGCTCCAAATAAACTTAAACTCGGCAAAACTCGCCAATCTAAATTGAGCCGTTGCGAGAAGCGATCGCTATTAAATCTAGCAGTAAAATTGCGAAACGGCTGCAAGCGAATATCAGCATTTACATCCCAAGTATCGCCCTTGATCGCCGAAACCGATGCTTGTACTTTGCCCGACGCAGGTAGAAAGAATAACTCTGCCAAACCTCTAAACTCACTTGCGGATTGGGGATCGCTGGCGCGATCGTAAACACCCCCCAACCCCACTGTCAATTCTTCTGTTAAACCCCAGCGTTGGGAAATTCCACCCCGGAAATCCGAGAAGGTTCCTAGCCAAGTATCATTAGCAGCAAATTGCCGTCGCAAACCTCCAGAAACAATCAAAGCAGACGCCCCAGAAGGCAATAGTTCCAGCGCTCTAGAAAAACTCACATCGCGAATTTCTGGCTGAGCGGTAAGCGAGGCGTCGCGGTACAGTAAAACGCGATAGTTAGTATTAGCAGATTGATTGTCAACCCGCACGTTTTCAAATCGATAAATGCCAGAAGAATCTACTAAAACTTCAGCTAGCGCCCCCTCGCCCAAACCTTGAGTTAGTCGCACCAAAGTACCGGGATTTGCCCTACCCACAATCGTGCGTTCAATTTGAGATGCTTGCAAGCGTTGTTGAGGATTGAAACCACCCCTCCCCGAAGGTGGTGGGGGAGTAAATCCCCACCGCTGAATCACCGTAAAACCCCAATAATCACCCGTTCCTTGACTACGCCAAAACGGTGCTTGGGAACCGAAAATATAATCAGATCGATCCAGCTTTCTGAGAAACTGCGCTTCAGCTAATCTCCAAGTTTCCCGTTGTTGTAAGTTTGGTTGATCTAACCTGACAAAGAAGCTGCCTCCGAAAATTGTCCCCACAGCAGTTAAATTTCCTTGGAAATTTTGCGGCGTTCTTTCCCTACCAGTAATATTCACCCGCTGATCGATTGCAGTTAGGGTAATAGTTGGTGCTTGAATGCGCGGGAGTTCCTCTAAACTTATGGGAGGCTCTTTTGGTTGGTTGGTTTGAGCAGTTTGAGTTAATTCAGGAATATTTAACTCAATAGCACGAGCGAGCCAGTCAAATTCAGCGTTAATCAATCCCCAATCTAGCAAAATCACGAAATATGGCAACGATAGAAGAATGCAAATCCTATTTTAACTTTTGCCAGAGGTTGAATTACTTCTTGCTTTCCCATTACCTATTACCAGAAAAAATTGGTTTAATACCAAATCCGGGTTCTAAACCCCCTTTATTTTACAGCCCGCGAAGGCGGGCTTAGTTTGTGTAGCCGCGAATGCGCGTCGTTCGGCATCAAAGGGGTGATGAAAGCGGATTTGGTTTAAAGCCCCCCCTTTAAGCGGAAAGGAAAAATTAATTTCCCTCCTGCGCAATCCGATCTTAGAAACCGGGTTTCTGCTGCGTTCGCGTAGCGTGCCGGAGGCATATCTAGAGTTCTATAAACATTTTTCACAGAAACCCGGTTTCTTTGGGTAACTGTCAACTGTCAACTGTCAACTGTCAACTGTTGAACCAATCAAACGGTTGTTTCTACAGAAAGAGCTTCGTCGCGAGTTAAACGACCATCTTCCATATGTACGATGCGATCTGCAATATCTAAAATGCGGTTATCGTGAGTCACGATTAATATCGTACCGCCTTGTTCTTTGGCTAAACGCTGCATAATTTCTACCACATCGCGACCGGATTTACTATCTAATGAAGCGGTGGGTTCGTCTGCTAAAACTAACTTGGGATGACTGACTAAAGCGCGCGCGATCGCAACTCGTTGTTTTTGTCCTCCTGAAAGGTTTTCTGGATAATAATTCATGTGGTCACCCAAACCAACGGCTTTCAGGATTTCCTCTTCTTTTTGGTACATTTCTTGAGCAGAAATCTCTGGGTGAAGTTCGAGGGACATTTGCACGTTTTGGATCGCCGTTAAGCTCTTCAATAAGTTGTGAGCTTGGAAAATATAACCAATATCGCGACGGACTTCTACCAACTTGCTTTTACTCGCTCCTACCAGTTGTTGTCCGAAAACTTTTAAACTCCCTTCTTGTGCCGAACGCAAACCACCAATCAAGGTCAGCAAGGTTGTTTTACCCGACCCAGATGGCCCGGTCATCAGCACAATTTCTCCCGGATAAATTTCCAGGTCAAGATCGAATAAAACTTGCTTGCGTAAGGCTCCTTTACCAAAGTAAAAATTGATATTTTTGCTGTCAATAACCGGGTCGGATATCATAGGTAATTGCTAATTGCTAATTGCTAATTGCTAATTGTTCAAATGGTGTTAGTTATTACCGATTTGCTCAAATATTTCAGCAGAAACGGAACAATGCAGTTGGCGGCGGGTAATTACAGCCGGAATCAAACGGATGGCACAGGTTAAAATTAATACTTGCACTGCTCGCAATCAAGCCGTAATAATGCTTTTTTAATCAAGCATTGCAGATTTTAACCCACTTTAAATTTAGTCAAAAAGTGTGAGGAAATTGTGAAGTAATGAGTAAAGGGTTAAACTTTTAAGTTAGCTTTCCCAAGCTTGCAATATTTCTCAATCTTTGAACCCAATCCAAGCGATCGCCTTTAGTTCGTAGTAGACGCCTTTCGTTCGTAGTAGGCGCTTTCGTTCGTAGTAGGCGCTGTCTTCGCTGTGGTATGGTGCAACAATGCTTGGCAGAGAGCTATCTGGCACTTTGATGCAAAATTACTTCGATCTGATGCTGTACCTGTTCAAACTCCCCACGCTTTTGGGCGAGCCAAACTTTTTCAGCATCGCATTCCTCTTGAGTTTGTCGCTCGCGTTGTTCCTGTTGTTCTAATAGATTTTCCAACCGCAAAATAGCTTTTTTCATCAGCCCGCTATTAGCCTCAATCCTTTCTTCAAACCCAGCGATAATTTTTTCTTG
The DNA here is from genome assembly GCF_041929235.1 of Microseira sp. BLCC-F43. Lineage (NCBI taxonomy): Bacteria > Bacillati > Cyanobacteriota > Cyanophyceae > Aerosakkonematales > Aerosakkonemataceae > Microseira > Microseira sp. BLCC-F43. Next base: position 6,625 of record NZ_JBHFNP010000085.1, on the reverse strand, counting down.
TATCTTACCAAGAATAGACTCCGCAGATTCGTCAAATTTCTCAAACCCTAACTCGCAAACCTTTTGCCTAATTTGCTCTTTAACAGCATCGCCATCCAGCCAACTCCAGCCCAAACCTCCACCAACACCAGCAGCTAAGCCACCCAAAATAACAGGAATAATACCCAGTCCTGTAAAAACTAGCAACGCTGCACCAACTGCTGCACCAATGCCTATACCGCCAAAAAATCCACCATCTTCTATTTCTGGAATTGATGAAGCAAACCCGCTTCCACCGATACCAATTCCACCCACATTACCTGCTATTGCTAAGTGATTGAATTGAGCGACAAGGTTACTGCTGTGTTGCTTGTCTAACTTTTCAAACTCTTGCCGAATCGCGTTAATATCTTCCCTAATTTGCTCCTCTAAAACTGCCATATTTTGCCGCACAATCCCTTGCACTTTTTGGTTTGCCCAATTTTCAGTTTCTTGGGTGATGTCTCGCACAAATTGATTGGCGTAATCTTTAGTCAACTTGTCTTGACCCATGATGTGTCCGTGTTCAGAAGTCCAGTACTTACTTTTTGAAATTACCCTTTCAGCCAATCCTTCTACCCATTCATTCCAAGATTCAAGAGTTTCTTCTAAAGATTGTTCGATCAATTCTTCAGCTAAAACTCTAATTTTCACATCGCGTCCGCTCACTTCTGCCATTTGTTCAAATATTTTCGGCTTCTCTTGTTGAGAAACTCTCAATTCTCCGTCTAACATTTTCTGCTTTTGATTCAACTCATCGCAGCCAGTATCAATGATTTGCTGAATTCCTGCGGCTGACTGTTGAAGTGAAATCGAACCACGTTCAACTGTCAAAAACTTCTCAACCGAAGAAGTAAAACCCTGAAAAGCTTTTAGATAATTGTCATTTTCTTTACCTGACAAAATCGCATCTAAAGCTGATTTCGCAGAAATAAAATGAATCCTATTTTCCCCATAAATAATTGGATTTGCCCCATTAACAATAGTTTCTACCCTTCGTCGCACCTGCTTGCGGCTTTCTTCCTCTTGTAGCAAATCCACAAAATTAACTACAATAAAAATATTCCTCGCTCCTTCATCTTCTTTACCATAGTTCAAGTCTTTTTTCAAGTCTAAAAGTAGTTCTCGCTCTGTTTTTGTTAAAACACTTTGAGCGTTAGTCAGGAAAATAATCGCATCAGCCGTTTTCAGAATTTGCTGAGTCACCAATATGCGTGACTCTGCCTCGTTCAATCCGGGGGAATCAATAATTTCTACCCCATTGCGGCACAACTCTAAATCGGGGTGTTCAAAAACAATTTCTGCTATTTCCGATTTGGCTATCTCATCTTCGTAAGAACCCAAAGCCGCCTCTTCCGAAATAGAAGCTTTTTCTTGATATTGCTCCGGTGAAATTTCTTGCTCCGGTCTATCTTTATCTTTGTAACGACAAATAACACGCCGCTGTGAACCATATTTTAAAATAGTCACAGTACCGCTACAGGGGATATCCCGCACTGGTTGGATTTTTTCGCCCAGCAAAGCATTAAGTAAAGTGGATTTTCCTTTACTAAAATCACCGACAACAACAACGCGAAAACATTGAGATTGCAATCTCTCTTGAGTTGTTTTGATGTCGCCTGTTAAAGCATCAGTCAAAACGGCGCGATCGCATCCTTCTTGAATAATCTGGCTCAAGCGATCGCAAACACCATTCAGTTGTTGCCGATACTCCTGAAACTTTTTCAAATCATGATATGACGAAACTAAATGCTTTTGATTTACTTGCGGTTTTGGTTTGGCTGGTAAATGTTCGATAATGTGACTAGCAGCCCGGACAAACAAAGAATGGATAGCTTGAAATTGTGCCGGATCGAGTAACGAGTGAACTTCGGCTAAAGCTGCTGTATCGCCGATCGCTTGATTGCTAAAACTAGCCGACAAAACTGTCAAATATCGCTCATCAATTCCGATGCGTTTGGCGATGATTTTCAAATACTGTTTTTCCCGTTCATCGATTGTGCCATCTGCTGCTGACATTTGATAGCCAAAACTAATTAACAACAGTTTCTCCGCCTCGGAAAAGCCCGCTGTCAAGACTAAAAACTCTGGCAGTTTCTTATAAAATTGATGTTCCTTCACGCCCTTAGCCATCAGCATTGCCAATTGCCGCAAACTGTTATTAGGGGGGATGAGTTCCGTCAAAGTTGTCCGCAACCGCTGGGTTTCTTCAGCGCTAACTGTACCGTCGGCGTAGATGACTCCCAACAACACCGTTACCAGCGCCGCCAGGAATAGGGCAGGGGAATCAATATCCTGTTTGGACAGTTTTTGTCCGGTGATGCGTGAAACAAGATCAACCGTTTGAGGAGTGATTAGCGACTTGTCCATTTTCAGTACAAATACATAAGTTTTTTTTATTAAAAGCATGATAATAAATTAGCATTTCTTTGGGAAGCTCCCAGGGTAAAGATTTATGATGAATTTTGTATTTCCCCCGGTGGTAGAGGCTGCGATCGCGGCAGGCAAGTACGCGCAAGTTTATACATCTGCCGGAGTGCCTATCGGCATGGCGCGCGATGCAGCGACGGGGCAGTTTGTCGCCCATGCCGTTGGGGCGACAGTCAACGACAGCCCCCTATCGCCGTTAGTGTCTGCGATGCAGTTTGTCATGGGCGGGCAGATGCAGCAAACGCAAATGGGCTTTCAAGCCGTCCAAGCGAGTTTGGGCGTGCTACAAGCGACTACAGCCGTCATAGGTGTGGGAACTTTGGCAGGGGTAGCGTTATCGGCAGTGAATTTGCACCAGACATTGAAACTAAAAAAAGCAGTAGAGAGGCTAGAAGTTAAAGTAGAAAACGGTTTCATCAATTTAGAACAACTTTTGAAAGACCAAGGCACGGAAATTAAGCAATTAATTTACCAAGTTGTCGAAGAGATGAAATTTGAAAATCATCGGCTAGTTTTAGTGCGAGCTTATGGGTTGTTTACGCAAGCAATACAACGAATGCGATCGGCATTGCAATTAAAAGATATTGACCGCCGAAATGCGGAAATTGATGCAGCGCGGGGAATGTTATTTGAAGCTTTAGCAGACTACAGAAATCCCCAGTTATTAGAAGAAACTTGTGCAGCGGGACAGTTGCGCCGATTAGAGTGCAGTTGGGCGATCGAGCAGAGTATTATTGCGACTTATCAGGTGCAAAATGAGTTCGGGGCGGCAAGCGATCGCATCTCTCAACTGCAAGCAAATATCCGTCAAGATGGTTTAAGAATAATTGATGCTTGTGACTCTGATGACGAGCTTGATTTTCTCTTCCCTGAAATTACCCGGATTCACAATCACGATTTAGTTTTATTAGACAGTTGGCAGAATCAAATTGAATGGACTATAGCTCTACCACCCAGTGAGTTAAAACTCTTACAAAGTGCTGAGTTCAATGCTTCACAAACTTCTGTTAGTGAGGATGCAAAATCAGATAAAACAGCCTTGGTAATACCGCCAGAACAGTTAATTTATGATAATTTGAGGCCAAAGTCTCATTTTTACTCCCTTTGCACTCAACTCGAATTAATGCTCGAACCCCAGCGACGTGAAGAGTATGAAAGTTATATTATCAAGCAAGGTGAAATAGCAGGTTACAAAACCTTTGTGCTATCGAACTTAGAAAAAGCCTCAGATTTAGCTGTTGCTAATCTCTATCACTACTTGAAAGTCCGCGATGAATCTGAAGATGAATCAGAAAACGAGCCAGAAATCAATTCTGAAGCGATTAAAGAGGATTCACAAGCTATGAAAGAATTTGGCTTAACTCCAGAACAAACCAGAATTATGTTCAGCTATCAGTACCACTTGGTACAAGCTGATATTGACAGTGGATCTGATTACGAGAAAAACTCCCTTAAGCGAGAGTGGTTGCGTAAGTGGAAAGCGTCAACAGAGCTTTTCTTGAACAGCCAAAGAACACCCTCTAGTCTTTCTAAGAGTTCATTCGACATAATTACTGATTTTGAACATCTCAAAAATCTAGTAAAATCAAGCCTAATCGCTCCAGGTAATCAATTGACTCGGTGTCTAATTTTATTAGAAGTAACGCTGTTTCAACCCTATTACCCCTTGGGCGACAACCGCGATGAAGCATTCAAAAATTTGAAAATTGCTGATGAAGAAAAACTCACCAATAAGCTAAGAGTTTTTGCTATAACACTAGACATCGAGCCAGATTCTGTTCATCGCTTTAAGTCCAATTACAAGGAAGCAATCAAAGGAATTAAAGGCGGTGTAAATCCTTGGTTAGTTGGTGCAGCAGGAGCAGTTGTGTTAGGAGTAGCAGCTATATTTGCTACACCATTGATAGTAGGTTTACTTGCACCTATACTAGCACCTGGTTTAGGAGGTGCAGCCGCAGTATCCGCCGTTTTAGCTGCACTTGGAGGAGGTGCGATCGCAGCTGGAGGTTTCGGAATGGCTGGCGGAATGGCTGTAATTGTTGCTGGCGGTTCAATTCTCGGTGCTGGTGCAGGAGTTGGTGTTGGCGCTTTATTCGGTCAATCTCCAGATGCCGCTTTAACGCAAGCAGCCAAGCTGGAAGTAGCGATCAAAGAGATTATTTTCATTCAAAAAGATAGCCGCAAAGATCAAGAAATTATCAAGCTTCCAGAAATTATAAAACAACTAAGGCGAGGTATCCGCTCCCTTGAAGACAAACTCGACGAGCTACTTCTTGAACCAGAAAAAAATAAGAAAGAAATCGAAAATCTCAAACAAGCTATTGAGTATTTGAAGAAAGCGCTAGGAAGAATTCAAGGCTTAATGTAACAATAAGTAGGCACGAAAAAGCAAATAACCCGGATTTATTAGCAACAAAAATCCGGGTTATGCCTAACTTATACACGACTTAAGCAACTGTCAAAATAAAAATATCAATTCATGTTCGTAGTAGGCACTTTAGTGCCAATCTTTAAGCAAGCGCTAAAGCGCTTACTACGAACCAAGAAGTTGCGTAATTCCTGTTATATGATGTCCGTTGAATTGCCCATAATAAAAAAACGTTACCCCGTCGTTGCGTAGGGACACGGCATCATAGATATCTCGGACAAACAGATAACTTTGATCGTGCCGTGTCCCGGCTTCCGATTATGGGTAATCGACCGGGCATGATATTATATCTAACTTCAGAGGAGAGCCATGTCAGGAATATTTAATTGGGATGATGAATTGTTAGAATCTTCTCAAAGAATTAGAGACATCAATTCAAGCTTTGATAAAATTAGTCAAACTAATCAACAAGATTCAGATGAATTAATGCAATTGCGATTGGAAATAATTAATCTTGCCAGTGCGATCGGAGTTACTGTAGAAAATATATTAGAAACCCCCAGCCAACAGCCTGCTAATGAATCAAGCCAATTACAATGGGATGATGATTTTTTTCTCAACGATAATCCTTTGATGATTGAAGCCAAAGTCAAAGCAGAAGTTTTTAGAAGTCCAGAAATTCTCCCACCTTTATCAAGCTTAGACTATGGAATAGTTGGCATTGCTGGCGTTGTTGCTTCTCTGCTTGATTTTTTAATTGTCAAGATTCCCAAAGATATCAACTATCTTGGGAAATACCAACAACAGGGAAGTCGCTTTACCGCTTGGCTAAAAACTTTAGGAGTTGACGAAAATGGCAAATTAAATCCATTTCTTAAGTGGTGCGAGACTGTTTGTAAAGTACCCTACGATCGCAGCATAGATCCGAATATCCCAGGGTTTAATCCTAGATCCCACAGACTGTTAAGCCTCAGTCACGATCCTCTGTTTGGTTTAATCTTTGGTACGCTAGATATCCTCAATGGATCGATGACAGCTTTTGATATCAATGGCAACATACAAATTCTTAAAACGTTTGATATGTCGCTAAAAGATAAAGTCTTTGCGCCGTTACTCTGGTTGGGGCATATTATATCTGATATGTGTACTAAAATGGGAGTTCCTATACCAGGATGGGCTTTTCTACAACTGCTACAATTTGGTTCCTTTGGTTCCAACAATAAAACCATTGCAGACATATCTCGGTGGATGTATCTGAATGGTTACGATCTAAGGCATTTTATTTCTATGTCGGTTCCCGTAGCAGCAATTGAAATAATAGTTAGGGGTTATCACTACCTTTCATCATTAGAAACTCCCGCACAAATTGAATACTCTCTCCACGGTTCTGTTGCTAGTAAAGAACTGACACAAATCCAGTCTAACTTGAAGCTGCATAAAATGTTGTTTCTAGCCCACGCTATAGCAGCTAGTGGTAATGCCTTGAAAGTTTTTATCTACTCTGGTAATCCTTTGGCGATTAATCTCACTCAATGGTTATTCTTTTTAAAGGAGAGTGTAAATATTGTACGCGCATCAATGAGAGATAGAACACCAGAAATTATTATTCGCAATCGCAGTAAAATCAATCAGGAATGGGAAGAAATCCAAAAGATAAGTATTGGTAGGTTCAATTTGTCAACCACTGACTCTACCATCTATTTCGATTATTTTCAAGGTTAAAATTACAGCGGATTGCAGCCGTATCAGGTACACCTTCGTTTGTGTAGCGGCACCCATAAGGGGGGCGCGACACACACGCAGCCGAAA
>NZ_JBHFNP010000084.1:0-3012 GCF_041929235.1 Microseira sp. BLCC-F43 | reverse complement strand
CCCTTTTGTTGCTTGAGCATCTTAGCCGTTCGACTCGGCAGTTGAGGGCAAGCCCCTAGTCTTGAACTCCAATAAACTAGGTCGCAATCCTTAGGGCTTTTATCACCTTTAACCTTTACATACTCAGTGCTACTGCTACTACTAAATTCTGAGTGTGTGAGTAACCGGAGGGGGTGAGCATGTCCCTCCCTGGTTGCGAATACCCAGTTTTTATCGCTTGTGGATGTCCAGAAACGTCTGTGTCCGTCATTGATATTTCCACAACGACGTTTTGCCCATCTACGAAGTTTTAGGTATGTGAGGTAATCTTGTTTCGATAGTTCTCCAATTGTCTGAGCGTCAGAGTTTTTATAGTATGAAGTCCATCCCCTTATTACAGGATTAAGGTCTTTGATTAGTGCCGCTTGTGGCGATGACTCATGTTTTTTGCTCGGCGCTTGCGATTTCCTCTTGGTGTGCCTTACTCGCCTTCTTTGATGGGGTGATGAGTGTATCAAAACCCAATATCCTACCTTTGGAGTCCCTATCACTCCGGTATTTACCAACTGGGTGTTGTTGGATGTGATGACCTAAAAAGTCAAATCCAGCAAAACCATCCTCACTCCACTCAGGATTGAGTGTATGACTTAGCCGAGTCTTTTCAGGTTTTAATTCCAAGTCTATACCGGCTAACCATTCAGAGATAATTTCTCTGCATCTAGTGACAACGGCTATATCTTGATGTAGGACAACAAAATCATCTGCATATCTGATGATACTTAGACTCTTCATTCTGTCTCTTTTTGACATTATTTTCCCACTAGAAGGATATCTAAGTGGGAGTGTTGTGGCATATTGCTTTAACACTTCTTCTAAACCGTGAAGGGCAATGTTAGCCAAAAGTGGAGAAATCACCCCACCTTGTGGTGTTCCAAGGGATGTAGCAGTAAACACCCCTTGGTCTATGACTCCAGATTTTAGCCAAGCTTTTATTTGTTGCCTGACTTTACCCTTAATGTTGATTTTCTGGAGTAGGGTTAAATGGTTGATGCGCTCAAAGCATTTGGCTATGTCTGCATCTAATACAAACTTCGCCTTTTGTTGTATACAATCTTTAATTTGTCTGATGGCATCGTGGCAAGACCTTCCTGGTCTAAAACCGTAACTGTTTGGCTCAAAGTAAGCCGACCATTCTGGTTCTAGAGCGGCTTTAACAACCGCTTGTAAAGCTCTATCGTAAATTGTTGGGATACCCAGGGGGCGTTTTTCATCTCTGCCCGGTTTGGGAATCCATACCCTTCTCGTGGGTTTAGATTTGCCGGTGAGTTTTAATTGCCCTACAAGTTTCATACGTGCTGCTGGGGATAGGGATTTAATGCCATCCACGCCTGCGGTCTTTTTACCTTGATTTTCTTGTGTTACCCTTCGTACTGATAGAACTCTATTAGACCTTGACCTCATCAGTGTCTTTTGGAGTTTGCGAATAAGCTTGACATTGCCACAACGGGAAGCAGCATAGATGCGATGAGAGCAACTTGAAGACATATCGTTCAACTTTAGGCCAATTGATATTCTTCCATCCCTCAGTATTCGATTTTGCATCTGATTTAGGCTGATACATTGCTACTTGTACCTCTAGCTTTAACACCTTGCGGTTCACGTTAGCTTATCCAGGTTATTACACCATCCCTTTTCAGGCATTACCTGTCAATTCAGGTTTGGCGCTTTGCTTCTTGAACCATCGCTTCATCATGTAGCTTTTGGTTTGACTGCCTACCTTACTAATCGTCCTCGTAAGGAGCATAAAGAGGGTTACTTCGTTCCTGATATCCATTGGTTAAGCTCTTTAGGATGTGTCTATCCACCGAGGTTTTATGGGAGTGCGCTAACTCAATAGAAGGAATTTGTTAGCCCTTACCTCTGTTAGCTATTCCTAGCGCAGGGTTCAGATTAAGGTAAATCTGTGAGCTTATATACCCTGCCGAACCATTACGATAACTCGACGACACTTAGTTTGCTCTACCCATCGAACTTTTGCTGGCGTCAGATGCTTTCAGCTATTACCATCTGGACCGCTTTCACCCCCGCTTTACAGATTTGATAGTCAGTCTCTTTCTGTAGGGGCAACCTATTTCTAGGTTGTTTGTGTGCTTTCAACCTCGCACCTGGGCGATAGGACTTGGTGTTTTCTGGTTGGAGTTATGATGATGGTGGATTCCTTCATCTTTTCTCCTGACCTCTAGCTGTCTTTGCTGAATTGCTCGGTTAGGTTTCTTCACCTATATGGATATCAAGTTGTCATTAGTAGAGGATTTTAAGTGCGAACTCTACCCTAGTGGGTTACTCTACTAAAGCCAGTCATCCTCCTAATATTAGGTTTCGACTGAACGAATCGCACCTTGGTTCAACGAGGGATCTTGCAAGAGACTTGTTGCCAAGTCTTTTCAGAGGATCGTCTCTCCGCAAGCGTTGAAAGTTTCCGGGTGCCCCACGGTACTTAACTGATAGCCAGTCTGTTTTAGCGCTTTATCCAAAATATTTATTGCTGCATTATGGTCGTGGTCTAACACGCAATTGCATCGACAAATATGCGTGGGGAAAGACAGGGATTTCTTCACAATTTCACCGCAGCTAGAACATTTTTGGCTGGTATATTGGGGTGGCACTCCTACCACAACTCGACCATAAACTTTGCCCAAATACTCCAACCACTGCGTGAACTGCGACCCTTGCAGCATCGCATCCCCCCCAACCCCCCTTAATCAGGGGGGTGCCTCAGGCGGGGGGATGGTGATTCTTCACCATGTTCTTCACTTGCAGTTTCTCTACCGCCACAAAATCGTTGGATTTCACGACGCACAGTGCCGTCTTAACGGGCATTGCTCTTTACGTTGGCGGGAAACTTTTAAATGCTTGCGTCCTAACCGATTAATCGCGCGCTTACGATTGCGAGACCCCTTTTCCTTTCTGGAAACCCGGCGCTGCAACCTCTTTAAAGCTTTCTCCGATTTACACAGATGGCGCGGATTCTCC
>NZ_JBHFNP010000083.1:0-3425 GCF_041929235.1 Microseira sp. BLCC-F43 | reverse complement strand
CTGGGGTGCATCAGTAAGAGGATAAAGCAGTAAATCTGGGCAGAATCAGTTTTTATGACGCGAGATGCACTTGTAGTTGGTATTAACCAGTATCCTTTTTTGAGGGAGAATCCGGCAAGTAGAGTCAAGCACCTGACAACTCCTGCTGCTGATGCGGAGGCGATCGCGCAACTGCTAGAAACCTATGGCAACTTCCGAGTGCAGCGGTTACCTGTCAGCAATATACATGGGAAATTGCAAGTCGATCCAAACAAGACAGTTCAGCTGGAAGAGTTAGAAGCTGCGATAGCTAACTTGTTCCACCCAGATAGCGACAGAACGCCAGAAACAGCGCTGCTCTTTTTTGCTGGGCATGGACTGCGAAAATCTATAGGAAGCCTAACGCAAGGCTTTTTAGCAACCAGTGATGCCAGCCCTAGCAAAAATTTATGGGGTATGTCGCTGCGAGATTTACAAGAAATCTTGCAAAAAAGTTCAGTGCAGCAGCAAATTATTTGGCTAGATTGTTGCTTTAGCGGAGAGTTGTTGAACTTCAGGGAAACCAATCTGGGGGGAGGGGGTTCAGGGTGCGATCGCTTTTTTATTGCCGCATCCCGTGATTATGAAGTTGCCTATAAACAGTTAGATGGTGAACATGGAGTGCTGACAGGGGCACTTCTAAAGGGACTCGACCCCCATCAAGTCCCAGAGTACGAGTGGATAACTAACCAAATGTTGGCAGTCTCAGTTGAGCGGGAGCTAAAAGAGTACTACGCCCAGGTAAAAATCCCCCAATTTCCAATAAGTAGCAACCACGGTGAACCCATCAGACTAATCCAAGGAAGAGGTAGACGCCCGTTAGAATCAAAAGATGAGAAAGTTGCAAATAACTTTATTAGATCGAGGGTGAAATTAGCTCCCGAAACTATCAATGAATTAGTATATCTGCTCAGACCGTTTGTGGAAGATGAGGAAAACCGTCGCGCTTTGTTAGTCCTAGCACTGACCAACGATCTACCTGTACTGCAACGCATAATTTGGAGCGCTACTGTTGCAACTTTCATTCCACAGATGGTCGGCAAACTAATGGACTACGGCGAAGTTGCAACTGATAGACAAGCGCTTTGGGCATTGTTGGAAAACCATGCACCTGTACTGCAACGCATAACTTGGAGCGCTACTGTTGCAACTTTCATCCCACAGATGGTCAGCAAACTGATAGACTACGGCGAAATTGCACCTGGTAGACAAGCGCTTTGGGCATTGTTGGAATATGTGCGATCGCAAGTAGACACAGACTTACAGCAACGCATTGACAAACTGCATTCTGTTATTGATTTCCCTACCTTCACTGACCAACTTCTGAATAGAGCAGCGGGAGAAATGTTTCTCAAAGAAATTCTTCCGCAGATGACAGCGAACATTCCTTATCAAAGCAAAAAAAATATAATTATAGCAATGGCAGACATAGACGAATTGACTATAATAAATAAACTTTATGGTAGAGAGGTGGGTAATGAAGTTCTTGCATCTGTCGCGAATATTCTTAGAGAAGGATGTAGTATTGAATGCAAGACTGGGCGTTGTGGTGATGATACATTTTATATTTTTTTGCCTGGGATCCAACTTAGCGAAGCAATAGATATTTGCAATAAAATTCGCTGTCGAATTGCCGACCATAGGTGGTCATCGCTTGCACCATAACTTAGAGTTACTTGTACTTTTGGTGTTGCAAAACAGTGGGACAATGAACCCATCAAACAAACTGTTGTGAGAGCAGCTTTGGGGTTCACGGAAGCCAAAAAATCTAGTAAAAACAGAGTTGAACAAGGCCCCAAGTACCTTCCTAATCATCTAAAAAATGATGATGATGGTCGATTCGATCTAAGAGATTACTTCTCATAGGATTAGTATTACTTCATAGTGCTTGCACAGTAGAAAGGTTGGATTGACGGTTTCCCGAAATCCCTGCTAAAGTTTAGCATTGCCTTTGGAAGTTCAAGGATGAGCCATCAAATGCGATCGCTCGCCCTAACTAACTGTTTCAATTATAATAAATATAAAGACGCTCCGTAGCTTTAACACTGCCCATCAGTCTATGCCAGCCAAGGATATTTTTCACGATACCGTCCGATTAGCTCTAGAAAAAGATGGATGGTTTATCACTGACGATCCTTTATACATTAAAGTTGGTGGAACTGAGATGTATATAGACTTAACGGCAGAAAAACTCATAGCTGCTCAGAAAGCCGATCGCAAGATAGCCGTAGAAATTAAAAGTTTTTTAAGAGAATCAGAAATGACTGAGTTTCATTTATCACTGGGTCAATTTCTAAATAATCGATTAGCTATGAAACAAAAATTACCGGAGCTAATTTTATATCTTGCTATCCCTACAGATACTTATGATACGCTGTTTCAGCGCCAATTTATTCAGGATGCTGTAGAAGAATATAAGCTTAAATTGCTCGTGTTTGATGCTAGTAAACAGGAGATTGTTTTATGGAAAGATTAAATTACCCCGAACTGGTGGAAAAAATCATCAAGGCGCACTTTGCCAACCTTAAAGATGACGACACTGAAGTGCAGTTAATTCTCGATCGCGAACGCAATCATTACTTATTAATGCTCGTGGGTTGGCACGACCAACGACGAGAATATGGCAGCCTAATTCACATCGATATCAAGGATGAAAAAATTTGGATTCAGAGTGATGGAACAGAAGTGGGAGTAGCCAATGAATTAGTTGAGGCTGGAGTCCCCCAGAAGAATATAGTTTTAGGTTTTAAGTCTCCCTTCAAGCGGCAATTTACCGAATATGCTGTTTGCTAACTGCAATTAACGCACCGAAACGCCTGCTAAAATTTAACATTGCGTTTGGCAGTCCAAGGATGAGCGATTAAATGCGATCGCTCCATCCCCCAATCGCACCAAACCAACTACTTTACGCAGATTTTACCACAATCTCTGCAATCAGGGGTTGATATTGACAACTTGAGAAGGGACGAAAATTATCGCTCGCACCGACACTCATTTTACATAACAGGCGAAACTGAAACGGAGTTGAAGGTTTATTGACGCGCTCTACCCGCACTTCTAAGTTAACATTGTGGCAAAGTAACTCAAAAATTTCTGCCAGCAAATATCGCGGAAAGTAGCCGACAATGCAGCGATCGCCAGTGTTGGAAATGAGAGCGCGATCGTCGTAGTAATTTTGCACTTCCCGATCGATCTCTAACGTTTCCCCCGCCTCCAACCGCTCGATCTGAGCGATCGCACTGCTGGGTAAATGTCGTAGATACTGTGAGAAAAAGTAAAGATTGTACCGTCCTTCTTCGTCAACTTCCGGAGCGGGAAAAACGGCAAACGTATCTGTGACTCGTTCCCCACCACTGCGGGCTAAAATTGCCATTGGGCTAGGGTCATCGTTGAGAAGATCGAGCTGT
>NZ_JBHFNP010000082.1:0-18712 GCF_041929235.1 Microseira sp. BLCC-F43 | reverse complement strand
CCGAAAAGTGTTTGCTAAGTTTGGTTTTGGACTGCGGTTGCAGACAGTTTTAATCAGCCAAATTTACCCGTTGTCAAATTACTTAGATGCCGACGGTAAACCAGAAGTGATTACGCGCCGGGGACGAAAGTCAGGGAAACCAACCAAACGCTACCTATCCGAACGCCGGTTCATGGGAAGTCTTGGCGTAGCGCCGGGGAAAGAAGCATCAGGGGATAAAGAACTTGACCGGGTAGGCGGGTCAGATTTGTGCCGCATCGCTCTCTGGCAATGGGTATTTACCAGAATTGAACCCAAGCGTACGCGGTTCTTGAATGATATCGGCAAGCAGCTTGGCGATATCCTCGATGATCAAAAATCTTCGGGTTGCCCAATTAAGTTGGTACGCACCCGCGTTGCTGCGCGGGCGGTACGGCTGTTGTTTAAACTACTGGTTTCTCAATTAAAAACTGACTAGAGTGAATGGGAAATTGAAAATCATTATCAGCCATTTTCTGCGCCATCGCCCAGGGGAAGGCAGGCAGATCGCGCTTCCTGACAAGACTACACAATGCCAGAGGTTAAATGGCTGTACTCCATACTGGAAAAGGATTTCAGCCAAAGGAAGTTGGCGCTGCGGGGGCAACTTCCGTTTACGGTCAGGACTTAGGCACGCGGGGTCAAAAACAAAGGTGATGCGTCAATCTCGCGACTAATCACCCACGATTTTTCGGATCGCCCTTTGTTTTTTTGCGTAAGTCCTGTACGGTGCTACTTGCCGCGTCATGAAACCCGTGAAAGTAGTTAGGGGTGAAGCAGTATTACCTTGACTGCAAACTCCTTCTGTTCAGGGTATCGATCTGAAGATTGCAGCTGACTGGAGTCGCGCTGAAGTTACAGGTATAAGTTGCCAAAGGCGTATTCTGCTGATTAAAAACCCGAACATTGTACTGAAAATCTCTGGCTACCGTACCAAAATGATTAACAAATGCGTAGCGTTCTAAATACGTAAGCAAGCTCCAGATTTGTCTATTTACAATTAAATCTATCCGACGTTCATTCGGGTAAGCACACCAGTTGTTGAGCAATTTGTTACCAAACTGTTCGTCAGCCCACCAAAGGCTAGGTCTTGTCAGTCCAGTTGGGGAAATAGTATTTGCAGTCACAACAGAACCAGCGGCTATTGTAGGGATGGTTGGCGGATTTGTTCCTTGTTCTAATGGCGGGCAATTTGTAGGAGGTGCAGACGGTTCTGGTGCAGCTATTGTTACTGCTGGTACAAATAAAATTGCGCTCAGGTTGACAACCATTAAAGCCATTTTAGATTTGGCATACAGCCGCGTGCTAGTTGGGTTTCGTTTCTCAACCCAACTTACAAAATTTGCCCACATTTTTGAACTTGATATTAGATGTAATTTTGGATTTAACATAAAGCTGCAAAATTGAAAATTTCAATCTCAAATCTGCCATCTAAAATCTAAAATTCCTATTCCCAAAGGCGGCGACCTGCTGCGCCATTGAGACGCTGATGAGTATCTTGCAATAAAGCGGGGATATCTAAATTTTCTGGACAGCGGGGAAGACAGTCGCCGCACTCGGTGCAACGGTTTCCTTTGACGCCTGGAAACCAATGTCCGGCGTTTTCAAACATGCGGTAACGATATTGACCGTAGTCGGTCATGTCGTAAGCAACGGCTAAATTTCGCAACCGCAAGATTTCCGGAATGTTGATGTTTTCCGGACAAGGGAGACAAGCATAACATTGGCTGCATTTATCCGTTCCTAGAACGTTTTCTAAATGCACTTGCAAGCGTTCTAATATTTCTAGTTCCTGGGGCTTTAGGGGTTCGTCGCAGTTTGCCACTTTTAAAGGTTCGGTCAGTTCAGTTGGGTTGGCAGCGCCTAAACTGAGGGTAGTAATTCGAGGGTCGCTCAATAAAAAACGGTAACCCAGGTGTAAAGGCGTCAAGGGATGGCAGAGGTTTTTCAGGGTAGAGGGTGGCGTGTAGAGGCGTCCTCCTTTATCGGCGGGGGAAATGATCAAGATGCCCATGTCTTTTTTCCAGGCTAATTCAACGGCTGGGTCGTGGCGCTGGAAAAAATAGTAATAATGCAGATTGACAAATTCAAATAAATCTGTATTGATAGCTGCCTGAATCAATTCCAAGCAACCGTGGGTAGAAAAGCCAACGTATCGCACCCGCCCATCGGCAACAGCTTGCTGGACTGCTTGCATACAGCCATCTGGGCGTTTTACCCAGTCTAGGTGTTCCCAGGTATTCAAGCCGTGAATTGCCAGACAGTCTATGTAGTCTAAATTCAACCTTAAGAGGGATTCATCGAGCCACCGCTGCATGGTAGAACAATTCTCGGTTGGCGAGAATTTTGTGGTGATGTAAAGTTGGGAACGGGGTAGCCCCAAACCAGCTTTTAACGCTGCCCCCAGATATTCTTCGCTTTTTCCGTATCCTTTAGCCGTTTCTAGGTGATTAATCCCTTGCGCTATAGCTGCTTGCAGCGTCTGCACCGCATTTGCTTCAGATTCGAGGTAGCGCATGGTTCCGAGGGAGAACACTGAAAGCCGCAGATTCGTTTTTCCAAAACGCCGGTATCGCATAGGATCGATTTTAGATTTGAGATTTTAGATTTTAGATTGGGGGGATTGGTTTGAAGTAAAGATTGACAGCTTTAAAAATCACCATTAAATCCTGGCATCCAAAATCTAAAATCCTGGCATAATTAGCCTTCGCCGGGACTGAAGCGTCCGCGTTGAATCAAATCTTCGGGTCTTAGGTTGGATAAGAATTCGCGGAAGGCTTCTTGTTCGGCTTGATCGGCTTCTCGATCGACGGGGATCGAGGCATCGGCGATTACTTCTTCCATTACCCAGATGGGGCTGTTGGTGCGGAGGGCGATCGCGATCGCATCGCTGGGGCGCGAATCGATCTCCTTCTTGACTTCACCCTGACGGACGATCAGCAAAGCATAGAATGTATTATCCTGAAGCGCATGGATCACGATCCGCTCCAAGGTCATACCCCAAGCTTCTAACATATTCACGAACAGGTCGTGGGTGAGGGGGCGAGGAGGCGCTTGTTTTTCCAAAGCCCCAATAATAGATTTGGCCTGGTCTTGGCCTATATATATAGGTAGCGCCCGTCTATCTGAAGCATCTTTCAGAAGCACTATTGGGCTGCGCGTCATAGCATCGAGTGCAATTCCGGCGACTTTCATCTCAATCATTAGCTTAGCCTCTAGAATACCTTAGGCGATGGGGGATCAAAGTTGAGCGGTAAACTGGTACTGAATGGTCCAACGGTAAGAATCGACTTTGTTGGGGGGGGTCGCTAGAGTTCATCTGTTGTACTCTGTTCGGGCTTTTAGACCTGGTTACGGTCAAACCCATAATAAGGTCTTTACCCAAGTATGCCTCGATCTTGACGCGGATCTCACAGGTCGGGTGTGGGATTTTGATTATACAAGTAGACCATTAGGCTGGATAAATTGTTGCCTTTGTCACCAGTTTCAGCCCGTTCGAGCTTTCTTTGAGCAATTTTTGAGTAATAAAGCAGTGTTTACCGGATTAATTCAAGCTTTAGCTACAATTTCGCCCCAAGAGTCTGATAAATTGCGGATTTCTTGCTCATCCGAGGCAGCCGATCAAATTTTACCCGGTCTGGCAATCGGCGACAGCGTGGCGGTGGATGGGGTTTGCCTGACCGTCGAGGAGATACATTCATCGGGGTTTGTCGCTTCTGCCTCTCCAGAAACCCTGCGTCGAACTACGTTGGGACGACAGCAACTAGAGAATAGCTGGGTAAATTTAGAGACATCGCTGCGGGTTGGCAGCAAATTGGGCGGACATTTTGTCACGGGTCATGTGGATGGGGTGGGTGAAGTGCAATCGCTCGAACCAACCGCCAATTCCTGGGAAATGACCTTTACCGCCCCCGAAATTGTCGCCCGTTATATTGTCCCCAAAGGCAGTATCGCCGTCAATGGGGTAAGTTTAACTGTTTCTGACTGCGACAAGAAGGGAACTTGGTTTAAAGTTGCCGTCATTCCCCACACCTTTGCCCAGACGAACCTGCAATATCTCCAACCAGATAGTTGGGTGAATTTGGAAGGAGATATTTTAGGCAAATATGTGGAAAGATTCCTGCATTTTGGCTATAGTCGCGAGACTGCGCCTAGTTGGGGCGAAGTCCCCAATTTAGAGACAATTACACCAGCCTTTCTAGCCGAACACGGCTACATTTAAATTTTAGGGCTGCTAATTGCTAATGGCTAATCGCTAATGGCTAATGGTCGCTCTGGAAAATATTCCCATGAGCAATTAGCAATTAGCAATTAGCTATTTTTAAACTGTTAAATGCAGATTTAATGTTCCATCTGAAATCTTAAATCTGCAATCTGCAATTGGGTTAGCCTCCAGTTAAAGGTGGAACGAAATAGGCTGGGGTATTGGGGACGATAATTTCGGGTAATTCGGTGTTATCTAGCTGGGTTTTAGGTTGGGCGAGTTTGGTTGACTCGGTAGTTTCTGATTGGGGCGATTGGGCGATCTGCAAGGTATTGAGCAGTCGAGCTAAGCTGGACTCGATTTGAGCGCCCGCATCTATGGCTACCCAGCCTTCTGGGGTTTGCTCGCGAATTTCAAAGTGCAGGTGGGGACCAGTCGAGGTGCCGGTGTTACCCACGCGCCCGATTGTCGTTCCCTGTTCGATAAAATCTCCCGGTTCGACATATACCTCTGACAGGTGCGCGTAGCGAGTTTCTTGAGTGCCGTCGTTGTGCTGGATGATTACGGTTAAGCCGTAGCCGCTTAATGTATCTGCCAGGGCGACCCGACCCGGATAAGCTGCCACGACGGGGGTGCCGATTGGTGCGCCCAAATCGGTTCCGGTGTGGAAGCGTAGGTCGCCGCTAATGGGATGAATTCGCCAACCGAAGACTGAGGTAATCTGGGCGGGTATGGAAAGCGGAAAGATGATGGGAAGAGTGGGACGGCGAGGATATTCTTGGGGTTTGCTTGTGGCGGTATTGTAAGCTAAACCGGGCCAAGGCGGGATGGGTTGGCTGTTTTGCTCGCTGCCGATGGGTTGCGGGGCTAAACGCTGCGGCAAGGTTGTCTGCGTCCCGATCCCGTTCCAATGACGGACGCGGACAGAGTTGGGATTGGGGGTAACCGAGCCGATCTGAATTTGCCCGACTGCGGCTACTTCTGGGCCTCGATGGGAAGAACGCCATGCTGTTTGGGAACGACGGCGGAAATGATTGATGCTCGAGGTATTGGCGATGCGTTCGCTCGCCGAAGTCCTGGCAACGTATTCGATCGGGATTTGCGCCGGTCGTCGGGAACGCGCTATTTGGCTGCGTCTAGCGCTTCTTTCTGGCTCTGGTTGCCCAATGCGCGCCTTTTGGCTGCGTCTATTGCTTCTTTCTGGCTCTGGTTGCACGATGCGAGCAATTTGGCTGCGTCTATTGCTTCTTTCTGGCTCTGGTTGCCCTCTGCGAGCAATTTGGCTGCGTCGAGTGCTGCGTTCTACATGAGTGGGTTGTGAGTTGCGGGCAATTTGTACCCTACGGGGGATGCGATCGACTTGAATTTGTGGAGCGCGGCGGGCAATTTGTACCCTACGGGAGATGCGATCGACTTGAATTTGTTGCTCTCTACGGCGGGCAATTTGTGACCCACGAGATATGCGCCCGAATTGAGTCGGTTGTGAGTTGCGGCGGGTGATTTGGGAACGGCGGGAGATGCGACCGACTCTATAACGGTAAACGGGGATTTCGATTGAGCGATCCGTTTGCGTCTCTGAAGCAGAATCCCGTCTAAATAGATTACTCCTCACCCTTGTTCTCACCCGCGCCACTGATTCGCCAGCTTCGATCGCCCGCTGTCTTCTGGCGATCGTTGTTTGACGCCTAGTGGTGCGTTCGGTCATCACCACCGAACTGGGGGCGTCATAGGTGTCAGTTCTGCCGCTTCTGCGTCTGGTCGCACCCAGACTGTAATCGGTTCTGTCGATGTATGTATTGTTATTAACAGCGGATGTGATTCTTTGTCTTTGCCGCTGCATTCTGGCTCTTAAGCGCCGTCCGGACCGAGCTGGAGCGCGTCTGGGAGCGGCTAAATTTGGTTCGATGGGGGAAGCTTTGGGGAGCGCTTCCACAATTGTCGAACCACCGCCTGGGTTGGATGCTTGCTCTTGTGTCCAAGCGATGCTGCTACCGAGAATGCCGAGGGCGCCGACCCAACCAATGCCTTGCGCTAACATAACCTGCTGCCAAAATTTACCCCGTGAGGGATTGGTGGCGAGCGCTACTAATTGAGTTTCTTCGGACTGCAATTTTATTTGCTTGTCTCGGTTGATTGGTTTTTCCATCTCCATCACACCGTAGAATTACCGGAATTTTATCTATAACCCAGACTGATTGTACCTGGCTCTACGCTAATTTCCACAGGAGTTGCAACTCCTGTTTGACAGATTTGCACCCGCAAATTGCCACTGGCACAAACTCCCACTACTACCCCCGCTTGTCCATCGACTGTGACTGTTTGACCCATATTGCTCAGTATATTTTCATAAGCTGGCAATAGATGCTCGATTCCTTCTTGCTGCCAATATTCGTATCCAGCAACGATTCCCATGAGAGTAACGGCAGCTAAGATTTCCAGCGAGGTAATCGGCGATACTGGGTTATTTTCTAAAAAGGATTGTAAATTGATCCCGGTTTCCGGAACTGAATTAGCCCAGTTAATGCCTACTCCCACAACAGCTGTGGTTATTTTCCCTTGCTGTACTCTAGTTTCGGTAAGAATGCCCCCTAATTTGCGCCCTGAAAGTACGAGGTCGTTGGGCCATTTGAGCAAGACTGGAATGCCTTTGTCGCGCAAAGCGGTAGCAATTCCCCAAGCACTGCATAGAGTCAGACCAGCCGCCAATTGAGTTGGCACGTTTGGAAACAGCGCCAGGGATAAGTATAATCCACCCGGCTCTGATTGCCAATGCCTTCCCCACTGTCCTCGTCCTGCGGTTTGTTGGGTGGCGATCGCAACGGTTCGGGGGGGTGCGTTGCCCTCAAGTAACTGCCACAGCGTCTGGTTAGTTGAAGCGACGGTTTCAAAGATCTGGAAATTATGCGGCGTTTCTTGTGGCGACGCACCTATCGCTGCGATAAATTTTTGCCGATTGAATTCCACTGGTGATTGAAAATTTTAGATTTCAGATTTTAGATTTTAGATTGAGTGTGGCTGCGGATTACAGTCCAAGAGATTCTGTGGTACAGGTAAAAAATACCTACTACCCACGACCCACTACCGATGACTCAATCTATGCATACCTGGCACTGGCGCACTTGGGAAGGATTCCCCTATCTTACCTGTAGTCTTTTGGAAAAGTGGCCTCACGGCTTTTTTACCCAGCAGTTTTGGCCTCTGTATCCGGCAGAATTTTTACCAGCATTGCGTCCCGATGTCAAGGTTTATCGGGCACAACAGGTACATGGCAATACTGTCGTTACGGCAAAGGAAGTGGAACAGTTTGTCGGTACTGAAACAGATATCGGGAAGCTGGATAAAGATTTTCTGCCTTTGGCGGATGGTATCGTGACAGAACGGGCGGATCAGGCCGTGTGGATTTGTACGGCAGATTGTACGCCGGTGTTAATTGCGGATGTGGAGACAGGACAAGTCGCGGCGATACATGCAGGGTGGCGGGGGACTGCACAGAAGATTTTACCTGTGGCGATCGCGCGTCTCCAATCCAATGGCAGTCAATTAAAGCATCTTCGCATTGCCATGGGGCCTGCGATCGCGGGGGAAGTCTACCAAGTCGATGTGCAAGTTGCCGCCCAAGTCGGAGCCAGCATTATACCATCGGATTCACCGCAAGAAATTCTAGACACGTTGCAATGGTTACCGAATCCACCGATATTACCCGATGAGGAAGATGGAAAGGTGCGATTAGATGTGCGGCGGGTGAACGAGTTGCAATTAGAACGGATGGGAATTAGTGGCGAACAGGTGGCGATCGCGCCTCATTGCACCTATCAACAACCCGAATATTTCTTTTCTTATCGCAGAGACAAAGAAAAGAAAGTTCAGTGGTCGGGAATTGTCAGTTCTTGATCGATATCGACAAAACAAACAGGGCTGGAAATTTGTCAGCCCTGTTGCAACTAAACTCTCAGGACTTAGGCAAAGAAACCGGGTTTCTATGAAAAAAACAAAGGTGATAAGATCGTCGTTACGCCACAACAAGGAAGTCAGTATTTGATACCGTATCAGGAGAACCGACCAAGGTGGCAAACTGACCGCCTCCTGTGCCAAACCCTGGTAAAACCCCATTCGAGTTGTAGAACAACCCACCAGTTATACTGTTATAAACAATCTCAAATGAGCTAGTGGCTTCGCTACCAGTGACGTTGGCAAAGTCTGAAGCTAGCAAAGTATTACCAGCAGCAGTTTCGAGTTCCGAAAATACCCACTTAGCCAGGACAATTTTGTCGATGCCAACTGTCAGGTCATCGACGGTATCTACACCAGCAGTGGCGAGGGGCGTATTGAACAGGAAGCGATCGTCTCCACCACCATCAATCAGTCGGTCATTACCTGCACCGCCAGCAATCGTATCATTGCCATCTCCACCGTCGAGGGTGTCATTGCCAGTGCCACCATCTAGATAGTCGTTCCCAATACCCCCGTCCAACGAATCATTGCCAGACCGACCATATAATTTGTCTTCCCCAGCACCACCTCTAAGAGTATCGTTTCCACTTAACCCATCGAGGGTTTCATTACCGCTGCCACCGACAATTGAATCATTTTTATTGGTAGTTCCCAGGGAGACAAAAACGTTGTCTAAACCAAAACCGACAATATCGGCGCGACCATCTCCATTAACATCACCTAGTTGGCGCGGATAATCATCCTGAGTAATCCATCCCCCACCATTTTTCGCAAAGTTATTTGCCACACCTACTATGGCATTACCAAAGGTGCCGTCGCCGTTAGCAAATGAGACGAATACGTTGTCAAAACCAAAACCAACAATATCGGCTAAACCATCCCCATTAACATCAGCTAGCTGACGCGGATAATCATTCTGAGTAATCCATCCTCCATCGTTTTTCGTAAAGTTATTGTCTAGACCTACTGTAATAGGAGCAAAAGTGCCATTGCCATTAGCCAGGGACACATAAACGGCGTCAAAACCAAAACCAACAATATCGGCTAAACCATCCCCATTCACATCAGCTAGCTGACGCGGATAATCATTCTGAGTAATCCATCCGCCATCGTTTTTCGTAAAGTTATTGTCTAGACCTACTGTAATCGGAGCAAAAGTGCCATTGCCATTAGCCAGGGACACATAAACGGCGTCAAAACCAAAACCAACAATATCGGCTAAACCATCCCCATTGACATCGGCTAATTGGCGGGGATAATCATTCTGAGTACTCCATCCGCCATCGTTTTTCGTAAAGTTATTGTCTAGACCTACTGTAATAGGAGCAAAGGTGCCATTGGCGTTAGCCAGGGAGACATAAACCGCGTCAAAACCAAAACCGACAATATCGTCTCTACCATCACCATTAACATCGGCTAGCAGTCGGGGATAATCATTCTGAGTAATCCATCCTCCATCGTTTTTCGTAAAGTTATTGTCTAGACCTACTGTAATAGGAGCAAAAGTGCCATTGCCGTTTGCCAGGGACACATAAACGGCGTCAAAACCAAAACCGACAATATCGTCTCTACCATCACCATTCACATCAGCTAGCTGACGCGGATAATCATTCTGAGTAATCCATCCTCCATCGTTTTTCGTAAAGTTATCGGCAAGACCTACTGTCACAGGAGCAAATGGTCTATCGCCTAGCAAGTTTAAATTTGGCATATTTCCTGAGCTATTTCAGCTTTTTGAGAGGATGTATTAACGCAAGTTGCTAGTTATAAACAAGGGCGTTGCTAATTGCTAATTGCTAATTGCTAATAAAGGATTTTTACCAATCTCGCCATTAGCCATTAGCCATTAGCCGCTCCCAGAGAGATAACTAGCAACTTGAGTTAGTAGGACTTACACAAAGAAACCCGGTTTCTAGCAAAAGTCATTTGAAGATCAAGGAAATATGGACGCAGAAACCGAGTTTCTCAATTCTGAGATTCCGCAATTATTGCTACGCCACAACGAGGAAGTCGGTTCTTGATAAATTATTTGGAGAACCGACAAGGGTGGCAAACTGACCACCGCCTACACCAAAACCCGGATTGATTCCATTCGGGTTGTAGAACAAGTCTCCCGTATTAGGGTTGTAAACAATCTCAGCCGAACTCAACGCTGCTGGGATGATGGCGCTGCTTTGAAAATCTGTGGCTAGCAAAACAGCACCACCCGGAACAGGAACTGTTTCGAGGGCGGCGAAGATTGTCTTGTCGAGGACGATTTTGTCAACGTTGACTGAGAGGTTATCAATCCTATCTACACCGGCAGCAGGAAGAGCCGTATTGAAGAGGAAGCGGTCATTTCCTCCACCGTCAATTAGGACATCGTTACCAGCACCGCCAGCTAGGGTGTCGCTGCCAGCACCGCCAGTAATTGTGTCGAGGCCATCGCCACCCCTGATGTTGTCGTTGCCAATACCACCATTGATGCTGTCGTTGCCCAAGTCACCGCTGATACTGTCTGCGCCATCACCACCGTTAATGACATCATTCTCAGATCCACCAAAAATGGTGTCATTGCCCAAATCACCGCTGATACTGTCAGCGCCAGCATTGCCGTTAATAATGTCATTCTCAGATCCACCAAAAACGGTGTCATTGCCTAAACCACCGCTGATGTTGTCCGCGCCAGCACCGCCGTTAATGATGTCATTTTCACTCCCACCATCAATGGTGTCATTGCCCAAGTCACCGTTGAGGTTGTCCGCGCCAGCATTGCCGTTAATGATGTCATTCTCAGATCCACCGAAAACAGTGTCAGCACCAGCACCGCCGCTGATGTTGTCAGCGCCACTTCCACCCAGGATTCTGTCAGCGCCAGTTCCACCAAAGAGGCTGTCAGCGCCGGTTCCACCATCGAGGGTGTCATTGTCTTCTCCACCGTACAGATAGTCTGCACCATCCCCGCCAATCAAGGAATCATTTCCAGAATCGCCAAACAGATGGTCGTTACCGCCAAGACCTGTGAGAGTGTCATTTCCACCATCGCCAAATATGTTGTCTGCTAACCCAGTACCGCTAAGGTTGTTGGCAAAGCTGTCACCAAAGAAATCTGCCATGATAGTTTCTCCCTGCAAAAATTCAGTACAACTGGTGTAAATCAAGAGCTATTCTTGAGGCGACTAAGTGTTGAAAAAACGGTAATTTCTCAGTGAAACTACTGTCTCTTTCACTTCTGAGTTATGTCAGTAACAATTTGCAGGCGAAAACTCGTTACTTTTCTCAGATCGCCCTGATAATTACTGACTTCAGTCGCCTATTTCATAAAGTTAAGTTAAAGATTCCTGATTTACCGTAAGAAAATGTGAGAAAATGTCAGAATTTTTTCGCGATTATTATTAAGTTTTGTTAAAATATTCCTGAAAGTTATGGAAAAATACTGAAGTGTAGTTGTGATGGGGGTACAGCGCATAACCTTTGCCAAGCAAAGGGATTAGGATGCTGTCACCCAACAGCAGTAGATGCAACGGTTGCCTGATTTAACAAATCAGATTGTTAAGTAATTTTAGCAAGCTGGGAAAAATGAATATAGAAGACGCACTTGATTTTTTGGAAACGGTACTCAAACCAGAGTCTCTCAATCACGTTCAGGAGCTAGTATTTCGGGGAGCTTGGGAAGAACGGGTGTATGAAGAAATTGCGGCTTTAGCTGGTTACGATGCCGATTATTTGCGGGATGTTGGCTCCACTTTGTGGCGATCGCTCTCTAAATCCTTGGGAGAAAAAGTCACTAAAAATAATTTCCGCTCAGTGCTGCGGCGGCGACTTCCACCAACTCCCAATAACAGCCTCAGCAGTCAGGATACACAAACTTTTGTTGCATCCAATGGTAACAATAACCAGCACCAAGATTGGGGCGAAGCGATTGATGTTTCTTTTTTCTTAGGACGCACTGACGAACTCGCTACTCTCAAGCAATGGATTTTGCAGGATAAATGTCGTTTGGTGGCAATATTGGGGATGGGGGGAATGGGTAAAACTGCTCTGGCTATCAAGTTAGCAGAACAAATTCAAACTCAGTTTGAGTACCTAATTTGGCGCAGTCTCCGCAATGCACCACCCGTGGAAACAATTCTGGCAGAGATCGTTCAATTCCTTTCAAAACAGCGGGGAACGGATTTACCAACGACTTTGGACTGTAGAATCTGCCAGTTAATGTACTATTTACGCTCCGCACCTTGTCTGCTAATCCTGGACAATGTTGAGTCGGTTCTGCAAAGTGGCAATTGCGGGGGGCGCTATCGCGAAGGATATGAAGGTTACGGTCAGTTTCTCACAATAGTTGGAGAAGCAAGCCATCCCAGTTGCTTGGTACTGACTAGCCGGGAGAAACCAAGGGGGTTGGCTTGTCAAGAAGGCAAAACTTTACCCGTTCGCTGCAAATATTTGGGGGGTTTGCAGGAGATAGAAGCGAGAAAAATTTTGATGACAAAAGGGCTTTTTGGCTGGGAAGAAGATTGGGAGAAGCTCTCGTATTTCTATGCAGGCAATCCGCTGCTGTTGAAAATCGTTGCCACGGCGATCCAGGATTTATTTGCCGGAAATATCGCTGATTTTTTAGCCCAGGGGACGCTAGTTTTTGGAGAGATTCGCGATATTTTAGAGCAGCAGTTTAATCGTCTGTCAGATTTAGAAAAACAGGTGATGTCCTCCCTGGGAATTAACTGGGAGGCGATGACGCTGGAGAAACTGCGGCTTTCTATTCCCTCTGTTTCGCAACAAGAGTTGCTGGAAGTGCTACAGTCTTTGCAAGCGCGATCGCTGATTGAAAAAACTGACGCCGGTTTTACGCAACAACCTGTGGTAAGGGAGTATGTAAATACGATTAAATCATTAGTCTTTAGTCATTAAGTTTACCCAGCTCCCCGACTTGACAACAGAAGTGGCAGATCTAGTCTCTGGGATCCCATGTCGGCGCAACACGAGAAACCCGGTTTTTCCAAAAAACCGGGTTTCTTTTTCTTATGTATTTTGCACAGATGGGTATGTGGGTGATTATTTTGTGAATCTTCTTACACATTCTCACTGGATGCATGAATGTACTGACATAGTTAAAACAACAGAATCGATATAGAACTATGTCTAAAGATTGTCCTTACCAAGATAACACGAATCTTCATTCCTTGCCCTGTAATTTCCAAAGGCATCCTGACTCTGACAAACAACACCTCTACTTTTGCACTGTTTGTGAAAAAATTTGCGATACTAAGAAAATTACTCAAGAAAATCCCGAAAAATCTCCCGATTTAGTTTCCCAGTTACTTTTGATCGCGGGTTTGGTTTTACTTGGAATGATGACTCTGCCTAGATTTGAGAAAAATCGATTAATCCAGCCAAATCAAACCAGCGTTCAAAGTGAAGCATTCAGATAAATTAAGCGTTAGAATTGGCAGCGATATGCACACCCTTAGCACTCGCCCAAAGCGATATGCATACCCTAGCTGGCGCGAACGCACCCGATTTCCCCATCCATACAGGACTGATATCATGTCCGGTTCTTCACCCATAGTTAGGAATGACTTGGGAGAACGGTGACACGGTGACGGGTCGAGATTTTTATTAAGGGTAATCGACCGGACATGATATGACGCACGACGAGAAAAGAAACAAAGGTGAGACCGTCGATCTCTCGTTCCCATAGAAACCGGGTTTCTTTGCGTGAAGCGAATGCGCTAGGCGCACGCTTCGCGAACGCGATATCGCCTCAACAATTTTTCCATTTCCTCTGCCCAAAAGTCCACGCTTTGTGGAATGAAGAAGCTTTTATAGTCCTCTTAAGAGGACTTTTGCTATGAGACAGGGACTTAAGTCCCTGTCGGGTCATGCAACTGAGCGAAGGACTGAAGTCCTTACTACGAACAAAGCATTTTTCCTATAAATCTGTGATCAATCTTGCCTTTCTCAACAGAAATGTTAGTACTGTCTCTTCCCTAGAAATAATATCTGCGGTCACTCCCATTCCGGGTTGGATATTGTATTGCTTATTGCTCCTCGTTAAATAACTTTTTTCCGGCTGAATCGTGACTTCGTAGTAAGCCGCAGCAGCGGGGAAGCTGCCTTCATCGCTATTATTATTATTCTGGTTCTGTGCGGTGACGGCGTCGGGTGCGATCGCGCTCACTTTCCCTTTCAGCGTGCCATAATCCGGATAAGGATATGCCGAAACTCGCAATTGCACAGATTGACCGACTTCCACTTCACCCAGTGCATCAACGGGTACGTTGGCTTTGATTACCATCGGCGCGTTTTTGGGTATAATTTGGGCTATTCTGGCACCATTACGTACCGGCTGACCGACGTTTTCCACGTCTAAACCAAAGATCGTACCAGCAACTGGTGTCCGGATCGTACTGTTTTCAATTGCTTCCTCGAGTTGTTCTACTTCTTTATTTGCGCTGTCGATATCATTCTGCATTTTTTTGTACTGTTGGATCTGGGGCGCTAGGTTGGGAAAGTTGAGTTCGTTGATGTCCCTGCCTCGCGGTGGATTTTGTCTATTGCCGCTGGTGCTGCGATAGATTTGATTCTTGAGTTGCTCCTGTTGCGCTCTCAAGCGATCTATATATTGTTGCACCTGGCTTCTCTTGCGCTTCAGCGGGGTGTCGTCGATCTGCGCGATCGCACTTCCGGCTTGCACTTGCTGATTTTCTTTCACGTCAATCGCTTTGAGTCTTCCTTCGCTTTGCGCCTGTACGATTTGCAATTCGGTTTGAGGACGCACCATCCCAGATGCTTTGACGACGGTATTGTACTTGATGAACCCAGACAGCGCGATCGCTGCACCAAACGTCACCAGTAAAAACATACCGCTTAATCTCATCCAAGGCCCCATAGGCGGGAGGAAGTCGTCGTTATCCAGGGGATTTAGCGGATCAATGTCAAATTTGTCGTTAATCATGGCGATCTCAGATTTTGTTAAGAAACATTAACAACTTTCCAGAGCTATCCGGATGTAATCTCTGGCTTGGGGAATCTGTATTAGAATTCGCAGGAACAAGCTAGAAATCAGTACAGCTTCCTGCGGGTTTTCTCTTCTATATCAATCCCAAAAGGAGTTCACTGTGAAAGGAAAGGAAATGGAAACAACCACGCTGTTCACCGATCTGTCTGCTGAAGAAGCTGAAACAGTCAACGGTGCCCACGGTTATTACTACCAGTTCGTTGGGTACACACCCGTATACGTGCGTCGTTATCGGCGCTACCGCCGCCACCGCCACCACTACGGGCACTACTATCCCCGTCGTCGCTACTCGTCCTACCGGACTGTTTACTACAGCAGCTGTTGGTAGGAACGGATACGCGAGTAATGGCGCGATCTGAGTTCGATTTAACTGATCTTTTGGAAACGAAGCGCCACAAGGAAAGGTTGCAGAAAACGCAGCTTTGTCTAATTTGGTGCTAAGAAAAAGTTGGTGACGCGGAGAGATTTTCCAGGATATCGCCGCGTCCCCATCTCTTACCTCAGTTGTGATGTCGAAGTGAACTACCTACACTGACCTACGGTACAGTGTAGGCTTCCCAATTCATCGGCAACCGCCTCCAGGACTCCGTAATCCTATTGGTCTTACATTCCCTCCAAGGGCAGGAGTCCTGGTTCCCAAGACCCATACTTTTTCTTGACAACTGTACCTTTTAACTTGGTTTTTGCTTATGGCAGGCAGTGTCAAGATGATTCAATGATACCACAAGCGATTTGCTCGTTTCGTCGTTGCAGATTTCCCTTGCCTGATTCGATACGGCATCGGTACTCCTGCACTCATCCGCAACGCTAGCATTCATCTCAACACTCTCCACTGCACGTACAGTGTGAGGCTACGGCACGTTTGAGCTAAGGTCACGTATTCTATATCACCAGTGTACCGCTAAACGGTAACCCATAAAAGCATCTCGTTGCTTTAGGGTAATCGGTAATCGGTGACTGTATTTTTTTTAGCTAAACCTAGTTTGGCTCAATTACAGCGGATTGCAGCCGTATGAGGTACAGCATTTTTGCTGAGTTTGTCAAGCGCGCACCCTTAAGGGTGCGCGCACACCGCTGTGATACCTCACAAGGGTTGCAAGCCGCTATATTGAATGCAAGCACCCGTAAAACTACGGGTGTTTTTTTGCTGATGGGGGTGGGATGAGGACGAATTAACTACTTGGTGTATCAAACTTAGATTTATTTTCTAATGAAATACTCAGTTGTAATGCAGCACAGTGAAGAAGACTGCGGCGCGGCGTGTCTTGCTTCTGTTGCTAAGTCTTACGGGCGCATTTTTGCACTCAACCGCATCAGGGAAGCGGTGGGTACTGGACAAATGGGAACGACTTTGTTGGGGTTGAAGCGAGGGGCGGAGGTGATGGGTTTTAATGCCCGCACTGTGCGAACTTCACCGGAGGTTTTAGACCAGTTGGAGGCTGCACCGCTACCAGCTATTATTCACTGGATGGGTTCCCACTGGGTGGTTTTGTACGGGCAGAAAGGTAAGGAATATGCGATCGCAGATCCCGCCATGGGTATCCGCTACGTCAATCGCGAGGAGATGGAGGAAGGTTGGACTGATTGGGTGATGCTGTTGTTGGAACCCGATCCGGTGCGCTTTTTTAGCCAACCCGATGATAAAGTTGGCGGTGTGACTCGCTTTGCGCGACGGGTGTGGCCTTTTCGCGCTTTGCTAACGCAAGCATTGCTGTTAAATTTAGTTTTGGGGTTGCTGTCTTTAGCTTCGCCATTTTTGCTGCAAATTCTCACCGATGATGTGTTGGTGCGGGGGGATATGCAACTGCTGACGGGGTTAGCGATCGCTGTCATCGTCATGAATCTTTTTAGCAGCGGTTTGGAATTTTTGCAATCTAATTTTATCGCCCACTTTGCCCAGCGGTTGGAGTTAGGTTTAGTCCTGGAATTCGGGCGACAAATTTTGCGGTTACCGCTTTCTTACTACGAATCGCGGCGCAGTGGCGAAATCGTCAGTCGCCTCCACGATATTGAAGACATTAACCAGCTGGTTTCCCAAGTCGTGGTCAGTTTCCCCAGTCAGCTATTTATTGCGGTTGTTTCGTTCTTCTTCATGCTGTTTTACAGTTGGAAACTGACGCTTGCTGCTGTATTACTTGCTGCTTTGATGACTTTATCGACGATTGTATTCTTGCCTGCTTTACAGAAAAAGACGCGCAATACCTTAGTTTTAGAGGCAGAAAACCAAGGGGTTTTAGTCGAAACCTTCAAGGGCGCTTTGACGATGAAAACCACCAATTCTTCTTCGCAATTTTGGGAAGAAGTACAGGGAAGGTTTGGGCGACTGGCTAACTTAAACTTCCGGACAACTCAAATTGGCATTATCAACAATATTTTTTCCGGATTTGTTTCCGGGAGTGGAGCGATCGCATTACTTTGGTTAGGCAGTTTGCTGGTAATTAATAAAGAACTCAGCATCGGACAATTGCTGGCATTTAACAGCATGAATCAAAACTTTGCTGGTTTAATTACTACCGCGATTGGATTGGTAGATGAATTCACCCGCGTCCAAACAGCTAGTCAAAGATTAGGAGAAGTAATCGACGCCACGCCAGAAACTCAAGAAGATGGTAAAAAGCCCTTTGCGAAAATACTAGACGACGCCGATATTACTTGCAGCAACCTTAACTTTCACTATGCGGGAAGAGTGGAATTAGTCAAAAACTTTTCCCTCACAATTCCCGGTGGTAAAGTTGTAGCGATTATCGGTAAATCCGGTTGCGGTAAAAGTACCTTGGCCAAACTAATTGCTGGATTATATCAACCACAATCTGGTAATATTAGAATTGGGATTTATAACCAGCAAGACTTATCCCTGGAAAGCTTGCGCCAACAGGTTGTTTTAGTTCCCCAAGAACCACATTTTTGGAGTCGTTCGATTATTGAAAACTTCCGTTTAGGTTCGCCAGAAGCGACGTTTGAAAGCATTGTCCGCGCATGTCAAATTGCCGAAGCCGATGAATTTATCAGTCAATTACCAGATAAATATCAAACAGTTTTGGGCGAATTTGGCGCTAATATTTCCGGAGGACAGCGGCAAAGATTAGCAATAGCAAGGGCAATTGTTAACGACCCGCCTGTATTGATTTTAGACGAATCTACCGCCGGACTCGACCCCGTAAGCGAAGCGCAAGTTTTAGAGCGACTTTTGCGTCACCGTCGCGGGAAAACGACAATTTTAATTAGCCACCGTCCAAGAGTAATTAATCGCGCTGATTGGATTGTATTGTTGGATAAAGGTAGATTGAGATTACAAGGAACTCCAGAGGATTTGCGGTCTAAAGCAGGCGCGCATTTAGATTTCTTAAATCCTTGATCGTTGAACAGAAACCCGGTTTTTCTAAAAAACCGGGTTTCTTAATTGTAGGGTGCGTTAGGCGCGGTGTTTAATCGTGAAACTCTAAGAAAAATCGTATCCGCGCCGTAACGCACGGTCAAAAATGGTGCGTTACACTGCGTTAACGCACCCTACTGCTTAAATCCTTGATGGTTGAACAGTCGCA
>NZ_JBHFNP010000081.1:0-6764 GCF_041929235.1 Microseira sp. BLCC-F43 | reverse complement strand
CCTTGGGCGTGAAGCGCGTTGCCCAAATTCGCCTCTGCTTCCGCGCAGTTGGGATTGATCTGCAAAGCTTTTTGATACGATGCAATCGCTGCTTCTAACTTGCCTTGTTGTTGCAGGTTGTAGCCCAGGTTATTGTAAATCGTTACCGCATCGGGGCGGAGTGCGATCGCTCGCTGGTATGCTGTCTCTGCTTCTGGTAATTGCCCTTGAGCTTGACGCAAATTGCCCAAACTGAACCAAATCTTCACAGAATCCGGCTGCACCTGGGAAGCTGCAACAAGCAACTGCTGGGCGGTTTCGGGTTGTCCCATCTGTTGCATCAACATGCCGAGTCCGTATAAAGCTTCTGGGTGGTCGGGTTGTTTTTCCAGCACTTGACGATAGAGTTGTTCAGCATCCGGTAAGCGATTTTCTCGTTGATGTTGAACTGCCAATTGCAGAGTTTCGGCTACTTCTGCTGCGCCAAATCTCCTGGGTTTGTTGACCAGCTTTAAGATAAAATCCTCCAAAGCTCTGACAGGTTTTAAGTCGCCATATAATTGGTGCTTTTTCTGGGCAATTTGTTGGGAGATGTGTTGACGATATTGAGCATCTTGTCCCAGACGCACTGCCATCTGCACATATTCTTCTTTACTGTGAGCGATTGTCTCTGAGAGATCCATCATTTTGAGGATAGCCATCGTATGGCGTCCCCGCATCATTTCTCCTGGCCATGTCATGACCGGAATATTGTGTGCGATCGCTTCCAGGGTAGAATTGCATCCAGACCAACCAAGACTATCCAGGAACACATCTGCCATCGCTGTAGCCGCTGCGAACATATTAGAATCTAAGCGAGGCAAAAAGATGCACCTGTCTTGATAATTGAGTCCGAATGCCTCAAAAGCACGGCTTAACCGTTGGCGAAAGACTTCATTAATATATTTGCTTTGTATCGCTTCAATAAAGACAAACTTACACTTGCCTAACTGCTTAGCAATCAGCGGAAACACATCATCATCCTGCGGCAAATACTTGTATAAAGATTGGCAACACCAGAACATAATTTCATCTTCCGCTATGCCAATTGCTTGTTTGCCGATTGCTGGCGTTTCCACTGGCAACGGCGTGTAATGAATCGATAAATTGGGCAATCTGACTAACTTTTCTGTATAGTGGTCTTGAGGATTTTCCGGTTCCATTAAGTCACTGCTCAAATAATAGTCAATCGTTGGTAGCCCACTCGTATCCGGGTGTCCCCAAGATGTCATTTGAATCGCAGCCAGTCTTAAACAACCCAGTTTAACTGTCATCGGATTCATCCCAAATTCGGGAAAAATCAGAATATGTAACTTGTCTTGTTGAATTAATTCACACCATTGTTCCAGCAGCAGTGGTCCTTGGATAAATTTGTCAAACGCTTTCGCCGCTTTGACAGTTTCCCGATCCTGTTTGGCATTAGTGTAATACCCAAATAATTCAAACTCACTCCTATCCAGGTTTTCTACCCAACCTTTAATAGGTATTTTCCAATTAGAATGCAGCCGAAAATAACCTGAAACAATCCCGACACGCACTTTTTCGTTGGCTTTTAACTCGGTGACAGCAATTGGCTTACTCCATTGGGGATAACGCTTCGCCATGATATTAACGATCGTTTCCCCATAAGTTTGCTGCAAATCTCGGTCGTTTTTCCCTTGATAAGCTAGATAAAAAGGCTGTATTGTCCCTACAGCCTCCCCTGCCTTTTCTACTATGTTTTGGGGAATTTCTAATTGATAGCTTTGAGCTAATTTTTGCAGTTCTTGTTGATAATTATCTCGCCTGATATTTACTTCTGACTCACTTGAATATATAATCGGCAACTGACTCATACAAATGCCAAATTGGGCTGCCACATAGTCAGGTTGTATTTCTAAAGCTTTGCGGTAACACTCCACAGCTGCCTCTAACTTTAGCTGTTTCGCCAGCGCCTGTCCCAAGTTATAAACAGTGTCAACTAAGTTAGGCTGTATTTCTAAAGCTTTTTGGTAAGACTCTACAGCCGCCTCTAATTTTTCCTGTTGGAAAAATACATTTCCCAGATTATTATGTGCCTCAGCTAAATCTGGTTTGATTGTTAAAGCTTTTTGGTAAGATTCTGCGGCTGCGTCTAATTTGATCTGTTGGAATAATACATTTCCCAGATTAATATGTGCTTCAGGGAAATCTGGTTTAATTGTTAAAGCTTTTTGGTAAGATATTGCGGCTGCATCGAACTTACCCTGTTGCAGGAGTAAATTTCCTATGCTGTAATGAGCCTCAGCATAGTCAGGTTTGATTGTTGATGTTTTTTCAGCGTAATCTACCGCTGCATCTAAATTACCTGCGGATTTTTTCTGGACGGCATTTTGGAGAAAAGCCTCCAGAGATCTGACCGATTCTCGATCGCAATATAACTTGTACTGATTGGCTGCTATTTGCTGGGATATGTATTGACGATATTCAGGATTTTGACCGAGACGGACTGCTATCTTTATATAATCTTCTTTACTAGAAGCAATCGTCTCTTCGATCCCCATCATTTTGAGGATAGCCATTGTATGGCGTCCCCGCATCAAGTCTCCTGGTAATGTCATGACTGGTATATTGTGTGCGATTGCTTCCAAGGTAGAATTGCATCCAGACCAACCAATGCTATCCAGGAACACATCTGCGATCGCTGTAACCCCAGCAAATGTCTTAGCATCCATGCGAGGCAAAAAGATGCAGTATTCTTGATAATTCAGCCCGTATGCTTGAAAAGCACGGTTTAACCGCTGCTGGAATACCTCAGTTACATATTCGCCTTTGTCATATTTAATGAATGCAAACTTGCACTTCCCTAATTCCTTGGCAATTTGCGGAAAAACATCATCATGTTGAGGTAAATACTTAAATAATGATTGACAGCACCAGAACATGATTTCATCCTCGGCGATGCCAATTTCTTTTTTGCCGATTGCTTGCGGTTTAATTGCCAACGGCGTGTAATAAATCGATAAATTCGGCAATCTGACTAACTTTTCTGTATAGTGTTCTTGAGCATTTTCTGGTTCCATTAAGTCACTGCTCAAGTAATAGTCTATCGTGGGTAGCCCACTCGTATTTGGGTGTCCCCAAGATGTGATTTGAATCGCAGCTAGTCTTAAACAACCCAACTTAATTGTCATTGGGTCCATCCCGAATTCCGGAAAAATCAGGATGTGTAGTTTATCTTGTGCAATCGCTTCACACCATTGTTCTAACGACAGGTTTCCTTGGACAAATTTGCCAAAAGCTTGAGCTGCCTTGGCTGTTTCTCTATCCTGTTTTAAGCCTGTGTAATAACCATATAATTCAAATTTATTTCTATCCAGGTTTTCCACCCACCCCTTAATCGGAATTAACCAATTAGAATGATTGCTAAAAAATCCCGAAACAAAACCTACACGAATTTTCTCATTTTCTTTTAAATCTGGCAGAGCAATAGGCTGGCTGTATTGGGGATAGCGACTCGACAGTATCTGAACGATTGTTTCCCCATATATCTGCTGCAAATCTCGGTCATTGCCACCTTGATAAGCTAAATAAAAAGGCTGTAACGAACCTACAGCATCCACTGCCTTTTCTAGAGCTTTGGGGTTGGTATGCTTATAGCTTTCCGCTAAATCTTGCAGACGTTGTTGATAGTTATTTCGCTTGATATTTATTTCTTCAAAACTTGAATAAATAATCGGTAGTTGACCGATGACAATGCCAAATTTAGCTGGAGCAAAGTCAGGATTGAGCCTTAAGGCTTGCTGGTATGATTCTATGGCTGCTTCTAACTTGCCCTGT
Source organism: Microseira sp. BLCC-F43 (assembly GCF_041929235.1). Taxonomy (NCBI): domain Bacteria; kingdom Bacillati; phylum Cyanobacteriota; class Cyanophyceae; order Aerosakkonematales; family Aerosakkonemataceae; genus Microseira; species Microseira sp. BLCC-F43. Next base: position 2,948 of record NZ_JBHFNP010000081.1, on the reverse strand, counting down.
TCGTAGAGTGTATTGCCCAAGTTCTGATGAACTTCGACATAGTTAGGGTTGAGGCTTATAGATTGCTGGTAGGATTTTATAGCTGCCTCTAACTTTCCTTGTACTTTGAGTGCATTTCCCAATTTGTGATAAGCCGCATAGTTTGGTTGAATGTTTAATGCTTGCTGGTATGATTCTACGGCTGCATCTAACTTGCCCTGTTGCAGGAAGACATTTCCCAAATTATGATGAGCCTGAGCATAGTCAGGTTTCAGCTTTAATGCTTGCTGGTATGATTCTATGGCTGCATCTAACTTGCCCTGTTGCAGGAAGACATTTCCCAAATTGTTATGAGCCTGAGCAATTTCTGGTTTAATTTTTAATGCTTGCTGGTATGATTCTATGGCTGCATCTAACTTGCCCTGTTGGTACAGAACATTTCCTAAATTGTAATTAACTTCAGCCGATTCAGGTTTGAGCTTTAAAGCTTGTTGGTAATACTCTACCGCTGCGTCTAACTTGCCCTGTTTTTCAAATATATTTGCTAAATTACCCAGCGCTATCGGGTGATATTGGTTTTCTAATTCGCTTGGCAGTGTTAATATCTCTTTGTATAGGGATTCTGCTTCATCCCATTCACCTGACTGATGCTTTTGCACCGCGATTTCGACCAGAGATTCAATGTTAGATTCTGAAATGTTTTCGGTATTCATGGCTATAATTAAGGCGATCTCGAACAGAATTATTCCTAGAATTCAACCTCAGCCTTGATGGCAGCTATTGTGAACTACCCTAAATCCTTGTTTTTCAGCAATTTTAGACTATCTTTCATGGTATACCAATAAAAAAGCCCAAGTATTTTGGCGCTTTGGCCCGGAGGGGTGTGGTCAAAACCTGTTGGTGATATCGAACAAATTTCCCCGCGTCCCCCCGTCCCCCCATCCCCCCGTCAATCTCAACCAACAAATGATTGACCGCACCCGGCCCGGAGGGCATTTGATTATTTTTAACTAGTAGGGGCACGGCATCGAAAATCTTTTCCACAGGCAGAAAATCTTACTGATGCCGCGCCCCTACAGTGTATCCCATTCCAGCCTGACTTAACTGTATTGGGTTGAAAAGCCTTTAGACTTGGATAATATCTGCCAAGGAAAGGCTGACTGATCCATTAAAAACAGCAATTAATTCTTTAGAACCATTAGACAATTGAGCGAACAAATCTGTATCAGCAACACCATCGCTGGTCAAATCGCGAGTCCGCGATATTGTATAACTCTGCACCGGCAACCCTGACCCAAATTTCTGTAACCGGAGCTTATCTGTGCCAGCCTCGAAGTCTAAAATAAGAGCGTAGTCATTATCCCCACCGCCAGCGTAATAAACGCCATTCGAACTCCCAAGTACAAATGTGTCTCTAAAGCCATCGGGGTTCAATGTGATATTAACGTTAGCGTCAACCGCACCACCACCAATTAAGTTATCTATCTCAATGGTTCCACCACCGACAAATCCATCCAGAATATCATTGCCGCTACCCCCAACGACATAGTCCCTAAACAACAACTCAGCATCCTTATTGGGATCTCCGTTAGTACCTCCAGTAAGAACGTCATTACCCGCGCCCCCAAACAGCACGTCACTGCCGACGCTGCCATCAAGTGTATCGTTGCCGTCGCCGCCAAACACTAGATCGTCCCCGAAGCCCCCAAACATCCGGTCATTGCCGCTGCCCCCATCCAGGTAGTCGTTGCCGAAGTCGCCAAAGATTACATCATTGCCGTTGCCCCCAATCGCAGTATCATCGCCGAAGCTACCAAACAGCTGGTCATTGCCGTCGCCCCCATCCAGATAGGAACTGCCAGATCCCGCTATAATTTTGTCTCTGCCGCCGCCACCAATCATAACGTCGCTGCCACCAATACCCAGGATGGTGTAGCCTCTAAGATTAGAGTTTCCTCCAGGTACGGTTAATGTGTCGTTTCCATCAGTTCCCATTAACCTGGTCCCTGTTGATGTAGCGATAGTGGGATTCAAGTTTCCTTCCAGTCCAGTTAAGATATTGTTTCCATCAATTCCTATTTGGATGGCCATATCGTTAGATCTCCTAAAGTTTGTCAAGTTTCCAATCTGATTGACTTCTGGGGGCTTTGAAAAACCCTGATTCTGAGACGTTGTTACGCGACGGTTTGAAACCACGTCGCTTCACTTTATTTCGACTTGATTTTACTCAAGATGAAAGCGCAGTCAAAATGCCTTACCTGCCTCCACCCATTTCTAGGCTTTACGGCTACTTTGGTATCTTCCAACCTTGTTCGCTAAGCTTTCCCTAACGGTTGATTTTCCGCACCATTTCTATACTTTTTGCTGCAACCCCATACCTTCAGTTGTAGTGGTTGAGCATGGCATCACGTTTTGTTCTTGGAGTTTTTCATCCTTGTGTTACCATACTGCAATTTTAACAACAATTTGGCAGTATGCAACGATTAAATTTTCAATTTTATGCTAAGTATTATGAGGATTTTGTGAAGTTTGCCAAACAGACAGAACGCTTAATAAATGACCTAGTTATAGAGGGTATCAGACAGTACACAGAAAATTCAAACAAAAACCAGCTGAAAACTATTTATAAGTAAAGCTTTCAGATCTTTGTATCATCTATTGGTAGGCAGAGTAGAGTACAAGATAACCCAACAAACAATGGCACTCGGTGTTGGTTTTCTGACTCACTCATGCCTGCTTTGGTTTTGAGGTTGATACTGCAAGTAATGCCGTGGCAGCAATTACTTGGTAGCAGCAACAATTTGAACGAAAGACTCAGAACTGTCATCTTCGGTTTGACCACCAGCGATGATACTGGTGAAGGTGATGTCACCACCACGAGCATCAGCGGTAGCAATCACTTGAGCAACGTTTCCTTCTAAACCACCCAAGTTGGTGTCTAAGGTCTTGGTGATGGTTTCGTTAACGCT
>NZ_JBHFNP010000080.1:0-30883 GCF_041929235.1 Microseira sp. BLCC-F43 | reverse complement strand
CAATGTAATAAGGCACGGCGATCAAGGAAACCCCCTCGCCATCCGCGCGTTTCCAGTCATGCGGCGGCTGAGCAACTGGGAGAATTCGCGCCACCACTTTCACGCGATCAAATACTTCTAAATAACGTTGCCAAAATGAATGGGCGAACATAGTCTGCGTCCACACTGCCCCATCGGGATTTTGGACAAAGCGATGTTCGAGGATAACGGTTACATTCATATTCACCTCACTTTTTGCTCGGTTCAATTTTGGCTAACTCTGACTTATGAGCATAAATTTGGGGATTTATCCCAGAATTTTGCCTGATTTCTTTTTTATTGCTAAGCCACAATACAATCAAAGGCATTCCTCCATTTTTCATGATAAAAAAAACATGGTTATCGACGTCTGCAACTAGGACTACAAAACAAAAATTAACCCAAAATGGCAACAAAATTAACCGAATATCAGAAGGTTCTAAGCTCAAGAGCAATCCTTTAACTTGCCCGACAACCAACCCTAGAAATATAAAAGAAATCGGCACTAAAAATGGCCCAAAATTGAGCATGGTTTCCCCTGCCAGACCATAGACTTTTGAAGAAGCCCAAAGCTCGGGATGATAACTTTCCATACCGAATTGAGCCTCTGTGCCATCTTTGATCTTGCTGGGTGGTTTATTCGGCATAATTGCACTGGGTATCAGCATGGTTAGGGCTGATAAATAAGTTCTGCCCCAGGCATATTGGTAATCGCTATCCGGTTGGCTCAGCCTGTAAAGTAAGAAAGCTTGAATATCGCTTCTTCCTAAGTCTTGTAAGACTAAACCTTGCCAAGAACGCCCGGATTTTTTTTCCAAACTAGCACGAGCTTCTTGTCCTTCTAAAGCTGTACTAATGCCGTCCAAACCTCCGGTTTTAAAAAAACCATACAGGTACATAAAAAATAACAGAAAAACTAGCGCGATCGCAATGTGTTTTTTGTTAATCGCTCGAATCCAAAAATGAATAATTCCGGCGACCCAAAACAAAGCCCATATCGTATTGCTCCGGCTGCCGCGCAAACCGCCAAAAAACATTTGCAAAACCAGAAAAATTAGCAACACTATTATCAAGACAGTCCAAGTTTGTAGCCGTTTGTTTTTTTGGGCATAGGCGGCGAACCCCATGATGGATAAAATCGGAAAACTCTCTGAGAATAGGACGACTATGCCCATGCCTTGGAATTCATCTCCTTCTCTTCTAGCCGCTCTTGTAGCAGCATCAATGTAGCCGCCTATGCCTCCAAACTTCTGGTAAACCATTAGCTGTAAGACGGCGGAAAGCATGAGGGAAAAGCAAAGAATGGGAAAAAACCGCCGTCGGTCAAGTTTCCAAATAATCTGTTTAGACTGATTCTCGGTTGGTTGGGCGGCAATATTTCTGGAAAAACGATACACCCATATACCTAAAAAATTCAGAATTGCCATGCCGCCCACCCAAGGACGCCAGTCGGGCGGGGGCGTAATATCCCCGTCCATCCAAAAGTCCCAAGTGACATGAAATAGAGGCGCTAAGAAGAAGAAATGCAACCCCAATAAACCGATAATGCCAATTGGATCGAAGATATTTAAACGACCGCGAAACCAGTCAACTGCATCAATTCCGATCAAAATTCCGCACAAGGTAAGTGGAATTAAAAACCAGTGCAGGAACTCATCTGAAGTTTGGAGAAATGCCACCAGTATTAGAATGCAGAGGAAAAAAGAAATAACTGCACTGTCTTTATAGGCTGTTTTGGTGGAAAAGATTTTCTGGTTCATACAAGCGCCTCCAGGAAAATATTTTCCAACTGCTTGACAGATACATTGATATTAAAAGGACTGGTTTCTACAACTGCCAAAGCATCGGATTGAGTGATGGTAGATGCGGTATCCCGATGATTTAAAATTATTTCTGCCCAAGCTACGGCTGGTTGCGACAGGGACAACCACTTCACCAAAGGCTTCAATATTTCTACCTCCCGTGTAATAGTGTCGGATAAGATGAACGGAAGTCCGGCAGCTTGAGCTTCAATTCCGACGACTGGTAACCCTTCAAACAGCGATGGCAAGAGGAAAACATCCATTGCACCCCGCATTAGTCGAGGGATATCGCAGCGGGTACCTGCGAAGGTGACGCGATCGCTTAACCCCATCTGCTCAACTTTTTGTTCGATCTGCGATCGCAACACCCCCTCACCCAGCAGCAAAAGGTGCATTTTCGCTTCTCGCTTGGCAACTTCTGCGGCAATTTCTATCAGAAATTCATGATTCTTTTGTTCGACAAATCTGCCAACGTGACCGATAACAAAAGCATCGATAGGGATACCTAATTCCCTACGAACTGCATCCCTATCGATCCCATCCCTGAAAGGCGTTAAGTCGATGCCATAGTAAAGAATTTGCCAGCGGGGATCGCTTTCCCACTTGCAACCAAACAAATCTGCCGCTGCAAGGCAGCTGCATCCTAAACCAACGGTTGCATAGCGGGAAATCCACCATTGCGTTAAGCGGCGATACAAGTGCCGATACAATCGGGCCTTAGCTTCGGAGGAAGTATCGTTGTGACTGTGGGCAATGCACAAAGGCACGCCTGCTTGCTTGGCTAAGCGCAGGACATAACCGCTGAAGTGATGGACGTGGCTGTGTACGATGTCATAGGGGCCGTATTCCCGCAAAATTTGGTTGAAATTGGCGGCATAGACCCACGGACGCCAGCGATCGAGGGGACAGGGGATAATGCGACTGCCGAGGCTGCGAATCTCGTCGTCGTAAGCGCAGGGATCTGTGCGGTGGACGAGGAAGTCCATGTGGAAGCGATCGCGGTCGATGTGTCGCAAAATGTGCATCAACCAGGTTTCGATCCCGCCTCGCACCATGCCGCCAATCACATGAAGGATGCGAATTGGACGCCGATCGATTAATGTCTGCTGCTGATTTTCTTTGCCTATGGCTGTAAACATTTGATCTCCTCCCAATCGTCCCGAACAGTACACAAATAGTTGCGATACAGCTTGTTTTCATCTGGAACAATCTTATTCATAGCTACTGGCCCTTCTGGACGCAAATGAAAAAAGCGATAACCAAATTTGTTTAAAATAGTTTCAACCGCTATAAAAGGGCCGTCATAGTTGCATTCCACAATGATATTTGGGGCTGAATTTGATAAAACTTGAACCAGACCCTCCAAAACTTTATCGTCAAATCCTTCCGCATCAATTTTGAGCAGGTCAATCGGTTCATTTGGAGAGCAAATTGTGTCAATCCTTGTGACATTAATATCAATCAAATAACCTTCATAACCTCTAAACCCTTCGGGATTAAGGCTAGCTGATAGCGGTACATCTTCAAAGGGAATATGCAACTTTGTTTCACCCACCGTATTCGATACTGCCAGGTTTTTTGCCTGACAGCGGTCTGACCAACCATTGATTTCGATGTGGGAAAGCAGACGTTTATAAACCTGGGGAACAGGCTCAAATGCCATAACTTTTGCCTGGGGATTTGCCGCTAATGTCACCAAGGTGAAGAGTCCTGTATTCGCGCCAATGTCTAAAAATAACTTGGATTTTTGCGCCAATTTGTAGAAAACTCGCATCGTTTCTGGTTCCCAACCATCCCAGCCGCACCAAAAAATTGCCCTGGCGATCGCATCGTTGGCAATGCCTGAATATTTGAAAGAATTTCCATTGGGAAGCGAGACAAGAAACGTTGTTTCAACGGGTAACCGCCGCCAAATCGATTTAGGTAACAATTTAGCTTGGGCCATAGCTAACAAAACTTCTCTGGCGAAGGGATTTCGAGTTAAAACTCGTAGTAAAAATCTGATACGGTCTTTAAATGCATTCATGATGTACCCTCAACTTATCTAGTCGCGAATATTCACCACGGCGTGGAAGTCCGGGCCAAGCATATAATTAGTACTGTTTGGCATGTTCTCCAGACCTAAGAAAACTGTCTCGGTTCTTTCGTTAATGCTGTCGGATTTGGGCAGAATTCCGATCGATGCCGAAGTTGCACCAGCGGGAATTGTTACCGAGTTGGGAATCGTTTGGTAATCTATCCCATTCTCAGCCGTTCCTCGGATGATGTAGTTCACCGTTAATGCTTGGGAAGTATCCCCCGTGCGAGTGACGAGAAACTGTCCCGCATCCCCAGATTCGGAGGCATCGGGGTCTGGTACATTGATGTTTACAATCGCCGGATTGCTGTTGGTAAACTTCAAATCGACGAATTGATTGTGAACATCGAAATAGGCATCGTCTGGATTTAAAACCGGCTTTCCATACAGAGACAAATTGTCAAAATTTACGCTAATATTCCGCTGGGGATCGTAGCCATGAAACACTGAATTCGCGCCGCCGCGATCGTCTACTTTTAGGTTATAAACATACACGTTTCTGATATACCCCAACTTGTTGGGCGACGAATCTTTTTGCCACGAAACGGGTCTAATGTTCCAGTTCCACACCCGGGCAGCTTTATCCTGTTGCGGTGAATCAAGAATATCTTCAACCCGAATATTCTTGAAGTAGATATTCTCAAAATTGGCTCCGGTTACAGGCCAAAAGCCTGAAACCTCATTGGCAAATACAACATCGATATTTTCATAGGTAATATTGCGAATAACATCTTGCTTCGCCATCGCTCCGATCTTGAAGCCATTACCGCCGTAAAAGACAGAATTCCTGATATTAATATTTTCACTGTTCTGAATCCGCCCATTCTTATCGCCGCCAATAGATGTGGCATCATCGGTTCCTTTATACAATACGTTGTCAATCGTAATGTTTCTAGAAGACCAAAAATCAAAGCCATCTGTATTGAGAAATTCCGGCTGCGGATCGGCTAAAATTTTGACATTATAGACCTTGACATTCTCGGAATAGGACATCCAAACATTGGCAACTGGCGGGTCTTGAATCAGAATGTCCTCCAAGGTAATATTATTGGCATTCTTCATCAGGATTAAACTGTACCATCCTCCTTTGGGACGCCAATAAGTCCCGTTGCCGTTAATGGTTCCCCGCCCGATTAGTTTGACATTACTGGCGTTTTCGATATTAATTAAACCGCGTCCGTAGGAAGGCTCTATCTCTTTCGTTGCTTCCAAAACAGACCCAGGTGCTAAATAAAGGGTCATGTTGCTTTTGAGGTTGAGTTCCCGCGTTTTGTAAACGCCGGGAGGGAAATAAAGAATCCCTTGTTTGGCAGAAACTTCGTCGATGGCTGTTTGAATTAGTGGCGTTGCCTCGTTTTGGCCTGTATTATCCACTCCGTAATCGATGATATTGGTGACATTGGCATCGCTGAGTTGGGGCGGCTTTTCTTCCGGCGGCTCGGCGAAAATAAATAGTTTTTCATCTGCGGAATTGACTTGATGCAGGATCAGCTTCCTGGGAGTAGTCAGGGAGAAAGAAATTTTGTTACCGTCCCGGTTTGATGGGATGTTGTAACTTTTAGGGCTCAGGGTGTATTGGCTAGCGGGTTCGTCGGCGGTAATTTCAATGTTGGCAAGCTCCACCAAAGGGAATTGAACATAACTGATCTCATTGTATTTTTGCACCGATACAGGTTGACCGTTGACGGTGACAGAATAGGTACGGCTTTGTGGGAGAGCCGATGGGTAAGGGATTTGACCGAAGATTTCACCGAACATTTCACTGCTGTTCATAGTTGAAAAATTAGCGATTGCTACAAAAGTCACGACCAAACAAACCAATCCAAAATTCCACGGATTAACTTTCCGCTTCCACCGATGGAGGAATTTTATCCAGTGCATAAGCGATAACTCCCAAACTAAAAATTGCTTGGACAATTGCCGCTAAAATTAATGCGATCGCAGCGCCTCGCGATCCCAGAGTGGGGATTAACCAAAGACAAGCGATCGCTGCGGTTACTGTCGCCGCAGCAAATAAAGGAATTTGAATGCGGAAATACCGCGCTGCTGTCATTCCATAACCCAAAAAAGAGGATATGTAACCAAGTCCAGCAGCTACCATCAACCAAACAAATAAATCTTTTTGTTGGGCATATTCTGGGCGATATAACAAAGTCAAAATATCCCTTCCTGCAACTAGCGCCACCAAAATCGCCGCCCCACCCAAAATTGCACCAATTCCCACCAACTTGACCAAAAGCGAACGAAAAGCCCTGGGATTCCCCGCTGCGTAGTATTTCGCCAAACGCGGACTAGCAGACTGTCCCAGCGCATTCACCACCATGTTTCCCGCCACCATTAAGTAAGCGATCGCCGCAAACACCCCCAATTCCCCCTCACCCCAATAGTGTTCGATAAAGTATTGCGGGATGTTACCGTTGAGCGAAATTAGCATCATCACCAAACCTAAAGGTAGCGATAGCCAAACCAGTTTATTCAACGTTTTTAGATGCCAGCGGGGATAAAGGGGATTTGGGGTATTACTTCCATAGACCGCGCAGGCGGTCTTAGTTTGTGTAGCCCCACCCTTCAGGGTGTGGGGCAAAAGTGATGATGCAAGCGGATTTGATATGATTGGCAATTTGCCATTTCCTTCTCTCCCCAAAAGTAAGGAACCGCTGCGGATGTCGTAAGCAAATAGAACAAAAGCCCAAGCAATAACTAATCCCACAGTTCCCCACAGAACGCTACCCGTCAGGTAGAGTCCCGCGCCCAACAAAACCAGAGACAAAGGCCCTTTAATCATCATCGAAATAGCGATGCGATCCATCCGTTCGTACTGCTGAATTAGTCCGTAAAACACATCGCTAATCGACTCGAATCCCTTCGCCAAACCAATCGTCAAAATTACCAGCGAAGTTTCCCAGCGGTAGCCAGAATTGAGCGTAATTCCCCCAATTAAAAGCAGTGCCAACCCCGTCCCGATCAGCCTCAAACCGAGGTAGTCGCCGAACAGATACTGGTGTTTTGCATCTGTCGCCTGGACGGATCGCAGTTGCAGATTTGTCAGCATGACGACAGGTGCAGTCACCGCCAGCCCCAAAGTGAATTGGCCTACTATTTCCGGACTGCCAAATTTAGCCAGCAGCACCAACATCCCCCACTGGCAAGCTGCATAAACAGCATTACCGATGAATGTCCAGGAGAAATTGCGGCGCAATGTTAGGGGCTTGATCTGTTCCATATATCTTGACGAAAATGGTGAATTTGCTAATTGCTAATTGCTAATTGGTAATTGCGGGAACGGATAGTTGATTTGAAGGCGGGTTTTGAGTCGTATTTAACGGATTGGTATTTGAGTCTACAGTGCTTTTCTGCCCCTCAACGTTTAAGTAATCAGGCATGTATTCGGGGACTAATTGTTCCAGCAGAAACACAATTAAATTGGGATCGTTTTTAGTTGCTGCTTTGCAGAGTGCTTCTACTTTAAATTCGACTTGCTCTGGTACAATGCGACTGGCATTTTTAACCTTGATAATTTTTTCGTGTTGAGTGCGTTCGTATTCCTCCCCTGGGATAAATAACTCTTCAAACAATTTTTCTCCCGGACGCAATCCGGTGAAGACAATCTCAATGTCTTTGTCCACTTCATATCCGGAAAGGCGAATCATATCTTTTGCCAAGTCAATGATTTTAACTGGCTGTCCCATATCGAGCATAAAAACTTCACCGCCGCGCCCGATTACTGCTGCTTGCAAAAGCAGTTGAACGGCTTCTGGAATCGTCATAAAATAGCGGCGAATATCGGGGTGGGTAATAGTTATCGGCCCTCCTTGGGCAATTTGTTGCTTGAAAGTGGGGACAACACTTCCTCGACTACCCAGAACATTTCCAAACCGAACCACTACAAAAGGCTTTCCGCTCTTTTGGGCGGCTTGAAGTACCAGCATTTCAGCAACTCGCTTGCTAGCGCCCATAATACTGGTGGGATTTACAGCTTTGTCTGTCGAGATGGTGACAAAATTCTCCACACCGTATTTCAAGGCGAGATCGAGTAGATTTTTGGTTCCCCGCACGTTATTTGCGATCGCTTCTGGCGGATGCGATTCCATCAAGGGTACGTGTTTGTGCGCCGCTGCGTGAAAAATAACCTGGGGTCCAAATTGCTGGAACAGATACTCTAATCGATCGAAAAATCGAATATCGCCGATGAAAATCTTGATTTGGGGGATGGGATCAGAAGGTTCGCCTTCTTGTTGCAAAACTTGCAAAATCCTTTCTAATTCTTGTTGAATTGCGAAGAGAGAATTTTCTCCATGTCCTAATAGCATCATTTCAGCAGGACGGCACTTTAAAACTTGCCGACAAAGTTCGCTACCAATCGATCCACCTGCTCCCGAAATCAGCACTTTCTTGCCTTGGAGAAATTCCCGAACTTTGCGGACATCGGTTTGGATTGATTCGCGACGCAAAAGGTCTTCTATTTGTATATCTCTGACGCTACCTACGCGGATGCGGTTAGTTAGGATTTCGTTAAGTCCGGGTAAAGTACTGGTGGGAACGCCAACTGATAGACAAATATCTACAATTTCTCGAATTACTCTCCCCGGCACCGCAGGCATGGCAATAATGACGCGACGGATATGCAACGAATGAACTACTTCGGGAATTTTGTAGCGATCTCCTACCACGGGAATTCGGCGAATTTGCAAGTTGAGTTTTTCCGGTTCATCGTCAATAAACGCCACCGGATAAAATCCCAACCAAGGACTTTGTTGCATTTCCCGTACTAGAGAAATGCCTGCACACCCAGCACCGACGATCAGCACGCGATCGCGTCGATAAAACTTCAGATTTCTTTGCTTGATTCGATTGAGGACAGGAATGCTGAAACGAATCCCACCTATGAATAAAAAGCTGATGATAGTATCCAGCAACGGCAGCGATCGCGGCAAACTATTGACCCAAAAATCATTCAGATAATAAACCACGTTGAAAGATATGGTTTGCAGAATCCCAATCCCCGCCATCAGCATCACTATTTGCTCTAGTTCGTCAATACTGGCATAGCGCCAGTATCGCTTGTAAAAACCGCACGCATACAATACCACCAGTTTGAGCGGCACAAACAGTATCGTCACCTGGATTAAGCCTCCAAGGTAGGGAGCGAGGCTAAATGAATCATCTAGACGAATTGCCAGCGCTAATACAGGCGCGATCGCCAACACGATTGTATCTAAAAGCAAAAAATGCCGATTTCTCAGTGTTAGTAACCATTTTGATAAAGCTTGTATTAGAGAGCTTTTAACAATTTGGTCTTCTAGTGGCTCTTTTGCTACCGCATTCACTGCTAACAAAATTTTACTAAACATTTTTCCAGCTCCAAAAGCAAATAAAACTGCTGAGTGCCGAGTAACGATTGTTGAGTCAGAATGCCGGGACATCACCCTTGTGCAAGATTGCAAATAAATCCTTTTTCCCTCAGCACTCATTCCTCAGTACTGAGTTTTGTAAAATCCCCGACTGTCACAAGTCGAGAGTTCAAAAAACAAGCAGGATTTCTTTACAAAGTTTATTGGTTGTGAGTAATTACCACTTGATCGAGCAAAACTAACCTTCTATCAAACAGGATTTTAGCATTCTCTGACAACTACACAATTGTTTACAAGTTGCGAATTTTAATTGCTCCGCGACAATGCCAGTTGGTTTGATGTAGGTATAGTTTTTCTAGCTCTCCTAATTTTGCCTGAAACGATAGTTGATTAGTTGCCAAAATGGCATAAAATTTATTTATAATTCTCTAGATTTAAAAAGATCATATTTATCAATAAATCCATCTATCTTTAGATAGAAATATAACCAAAATTTTTCGAGAATAAACACTTACGTCTCTACCCTTAGATAGAGGAAAATTGTTTGACACCCATCCTTAAAATAGAATCGTTCGTAGTAGGCGCTTGGGCGTCGTTCCCAATCTACGTGCATTTTAGTATAAATTGATAGCTGATATCAAGGCCATTTGGCTCTCGGTAACGGGAGGCCCCCTTCTCCCACATCTCATGGTTGTAAAGATGCAATAACTATTGTTTCTAAAGTTTAAAACCGAGAAGAAAAACTGAAGCTTATGGCTGAGAACGGTGGAAAATGTGAGTAACTCAAGTTGCTATTTATCTCATGCATAGCAGCTAATAGCTAATGGCTAATGTCAGTAAAAATCCTATATTAGCAATTAGCAATTAGCAATTAGCAATTAGCAATTAGCAACTTGCGTTAGTATCAAAACATACTCCTTGACCGTCTCAATTCAGCAAACAACGCTTTCAGGAGTAATTTATGGAATCCGCAGAATCTGCGCTAGGCGTTCAACAATACTGGCTGATTCTGAAGCGACGTTGGTTACCCGCTTCGGCTGTTTTTGTAACAGTTATCGTGGTCACAGGACTCAAAATTTGGCTGCAACAGCCGGTTTATCACGCAGAAGCAAAGCTAGCCTTTACCAAGACCAATCCTACTTCTTCTTTAACCGGATTGGGCAAAGAAATAGGCGAGTTTTCTCCTGTGGGAGAGCAAACGAACCCGCTCAATACTGAGGTGGAAGTGATTCGTTCAGTTCCCATCGCCCAACAGACAATAACCAGACTTAATCTGAAAGACACAAAAGGGGATATCCTCAAAGTTAAAGACTTCTTGAAAAAGCTCATGGCGTTCAATACCAGAGGTACCGATACCCTGACAATCTCTTACGAAACAAAAGATGCACAAATAGCCGCCGCAGTTGTGAATACAGTCGTGGCGCTGTATCTGGAAAATAATCAACGGGTGAACAATTCTGAAGCGACTTCGGCGCGCGAGTTTCTCGAACAACAATTACCTCAAGTCACAGCATCTGTGGGTCAAGCAGAAACAGCGCTGCGCCAATTCAAAGAAAAGAATAAAGTAGTAGACTTACAAGAAGAAGCCAAATCGGCAGTGGCAACGATCGCCAACCTGCAAAACCAAATAAATCAATCGCAGTCAGAACTCGCCGACGCAATCGCCCAATCTCAAGCGTTCCAAAACCAGCTGCAAATCAATCCGCAGCAAGGATTAGTCGCAACTTCCCTCAGTCAATCTCCGGCGGTACAGGAAGCGATGGCAGAATATCAAAAAATAGAACGCCAATTGGCTGTTGAGCGAACCCGCTTCCAGGATGCACACCCGGCGATCGCAGATTTAAAAAGTAAACAAGCAACGCTGAAAGCTCTGTTGCAAAATCAAGTTCAACAAGCTGCTGGGAATCAAAAAGAATTGGGAAATGGCTCTTTACAAATTGGAGAAGTTAAACCGAGACTGATCGAAGAGTTTGTCAAAATAGAGGCAAAACGCCAAGGTCTTGCCAGTCAAGTTGCTACTTTATCTAACCTCAAAATCGCCTACCAGCAGCGAGTCAACGTTCTACCCAGGCTAGAACAAGAACAGCGCGAGTTAGAAAATAAATTAAAAGTTGCCCAAACTACATACTCGTTAATGCTGCAAAAGTTTCAGGAAATCAGAGTTGCTGAAAATCAAAATGCCGGAAATGTTCGGATTATCCAACCCGCCCTAGTTCCCGATGAACCTGTTTCTGCGCGCAAGGCTTTATCTGCGATCTCAGGGGTGTTGATCGGCAGCGTGCTTTCTCTGGCGACGACTTTGATTTTAGAATCCCAAGATAAATCAATCAGAACAATAGAAGAGTTAAGGGAATTATTCGGTTTAACCTTGCTAGGGGTGATTCCTGGCTATAAACAACCTGAAAAAATGCTCCGCTTCAACAAGAATTTGACATTGAATTCTGCCCAGGTGCCTCACTATGTTACAACTAACGGACAGGTTAAGCAAAACGCTTACACGACAAGCAACTTAGAGTTAGTTATGCCAAAAATTGTCGGGCAAAATCAAGCTTACTCCTCCCTCGGCACCGCGTACCAGATGCTGCAAGCTAACCTGAAGTTTCTCTGTTCCGCGTCAGGATTTAAAACCCTCGCCGTTACCAGTACCCAGCGTCAAGAAGGGACTTCCACAGTCTGTGCGAATTTAGCTTGGACCAATGCGCAATTGGGGCGTAAAGTTTTGCTCGTAGATGCAAATCTCCACCATCCCGTCCAGCATGAAATTTGGGGACTTCCCAATCAAGTAGGTTTGAGTAATGTTATTTTGGGAGACGCTCAACTCCACAATGCGATCGCAGAAGTATCCCCTAATTTAAAAGTGCTTACCTCTGGCGTCATTCCTTCCAATCCAATGGCGCTGATCGACTCCCAACAATTCGCTGCATTAATCGAACAATTTTCCCAGACTTACGATTTGGTGATTATTGATACTCCTTCCTTGAAGCTTGCTGCTGATGCTCTCATCCTGGGTCAAAAAGCTGATGGTATTTTCCTAGTCGTTCGACCCGGAGTCGTTGATTCTCACAGCGCCGCTTTCGCCAAACAGCTTTTAGACAAATCCAGTCAACACGTTCTCGGTTTGGTAGTCAATGGCGTCATTCCTCAGAATGAACCTCACAGCTACTACTATTTCGCCCAGGAATCCTAAGTTGAATTAGCTGGGCAGCTTGCGCCTTTTACCTAAAATTTCTTAATTACCTCGTAGCGTTTGATACCTGTAAAACGCATAAGTATCAAACAAAACACCCACCAAACCAAAGGTGAAAGCGATCGCCAAAATGCCCTCGCTGGGCGATCCGCTGCCAAAAATTGCCAAAAACTGCCAGATAGACTCAGCACCAGACTGACCGATTATTTGCAAACCGGGAATGTAGCGCACCAGGCAAGAACCTGCCAGCATTCCCCCCACTAACAGGATCGGGGTAGCAAAGCTAAAGATACTCGTTAGCAGCAGGGAGCGGAAAAAGTTGGGCAAAATACTCATGGTCTATATTAGAACGCTGGTAACACCGACGACAGATACCAGTGATTGACACCCGTCACATACACAATACGCGGAATCTCCGCCAGATCGGCAAAAAGACAAGAATCTTAAGTTTTCATTAAAAATAGACAGGGAATGTACTGAGCGATCGTTCAGGATTGAAATACAACTTAACGAAGTGCGAGTTGGAGGCGCGGTGAGGGAGAAAATTTCTAGATTCAGCTTGGGAATGTGGGGACAGCGCTTGCTGGCGGCAATTTTACTAGGCGGACAGGTGTTGATGCACCTATTGGCGGGAAAAATTCATCGGCGCAACACCCTTGACCAAATGGCGATGGTTGGCCCAGAATCATTAGCGATCGCGCTGTTAACCGCCAGTTTTGTCGGCATGGTGTTTACGATTCAGGTAGCGCGAGAGTTTATCAACTTTGGGGCGACGACTGCTGTGGGGGGAGTGTTAGCGATTGCATTAGCGAGGGAACTCGCCCCAGTCCTCACCGCTGTAATTGTAGCAGGGCGCGTCGGTTCCGCGTTTGCCGCAGAAATCGGCACGATGCGCGTCACCGAACAAATCGACGCCTTGTATGTCCTCAAAACCGATCCGATCGATTATTTAGTGATTCCCCGCGTCCTTGCTTGCTGTTTGATGCTGCCAATTTTAACAATTATGTGCCTATTAACTGGCTTGGTTGGCGGATTGTTGATTGCAACGAGCATGTATGATATTTCCCAAACGGTATTTTTAGATTCGGTTCGCAATTTCTTGAATGTTTCGGATCTCGCCAGTGCAGCAGTTAAAGCGTTTTGTTTTGGCGGGTTAATAGCAGTAATTGGGTGTAGTTGGGGCTTAACAACGACAGGTGGCGCGAAAGGTGTGGGACAATCGACAACAACTGCGGTTGTGACGGCGTTGATGGCTATTTTTATATCGAATTTTTTCTTATCTTGGGTGATGTTTCAAGGAACTGGTAGTGCAGTCCTGGAAGGATTTTAATTGCCAGAGGTTAAGAAACCGGGTTTCTTGGAACAATCTTCCGTTTGATATAGATCTACGCAGAAACCCGGTTTCTGGGATGTTAAACCAACCGGGTTTCTGGGAAAAATCTTGCGTAGGGGCACGGCAATCATAAAATGTTCCCTTGTACACAATATCTTGGATGCCGTGCCCCTACTCAGAAACCCTTCTTCTAGGATTGTCGTGTCTCAGTCCTGGATTAAAAACCTGTCTCGCTCAGGTTACATTAATAACAAAGACTTACGCAAAATCCCCTCACCAATGATTGGCACAATCCTCAACAGTCGCTACCACATCATCCGCAAATTGGGACAAGGCGGATTTGGCGCTACCTTTATCGCCGCAGACCGTTGGCAAAATAACCAGCATTGTGCGATCAAACAATTAAAGCCGGATGCTTTATCGCCAGAGACTCTGTATTTATTTGAGAAAGAAGCCGAGTTTTTATTTAAGTTGGGAAGTCATCCCCAAATCCCTCAGCTTTTGGCACACTTTCAGGAAGAGCGAGTTTTCTATATCGTGCAAGAGTTGATTGAGGGCAATGACCTAACTCAGGAAATTAAACGCGGGCAAAGGTTAGGGGAAACTCAGGTAATTAAGCTGTTAATCGAGATTCTGGAAGTATTGGAATATGTGCATCAAAATCAGGTAATTCACCGGGATATTAAGCCAGCCAATATTATCCGCCGTAGAGATGGGAAGATTGTGCTGATTGACTTCGGGGGAATTAAACAAGTCAGGGCAAGGTCGGCTAATAGTACCCTATTAACTGCCATTATCGGCACTCCGGGGTATATGCCCATCGAACAATTTAATAATAACGCTCATTTTTGCAGCGATATTCATGCAGTGGGAATGATGGGGATTTTTGCCCTCACGGGGATAGACCCCGACCCGCGAATCGGTGGTTTTCCGAAACGTCCTCAAGCTGAAACATTGTGGCGGGATAAAGCACAGGTTAGCCAACAATTGGCTGATGTTATCGATAAGATGGTGAAGTTTGATTATCGTCAGCGGTATCAATCAGCAACCGCAGTATTAGCGGCGCTGAAATGTTTGTTCTTACCTCATAATTGGCTATGTGTTAGGACTTTGCAGGAGCATTATCTCCCCCATGATGCGTTTCCATTTAGCCCTGATGGGCAGATTCTTGCTAGTGGTAGTGGGGACAAAACAATCAAACTGTGGCAGATGAGTACCGGCAGAAAAATTTCCACTCTTAAAGGTCATTCCGACGGGGTTGCTTCCTTAGCATTTAGCCCTGATGGGCAGATTCTCGCTAGTTGTAGTTCGGACGCAACAATCAAAATTTGGCAGGTGAGTACCGGCAGAGAAATTCGCACTCTTAAAGGTCATTCCGACGTGGTTATGTCCGTAGCATTTAGCCCGGATGAACAGATTATCGTTAGTGGTAGTTCGGACAATACAATCAAAATTTGGCAGCGCCAGTGAGATAGCAATCAGAAAGTAGAAAGTTGGTTGGGTTTCGTTACCTCAATCCAACCTACCTATTTTATCAAGCGCGATCGCCATTTTTAACCAGTCTAATTCGATAGTCTAGCCAACAGTTCTTCATCAGGCAATTGCCGCAACTGTTCCAGCAATAACGCTAACTCTTCCCCAGACAATGCCAGTAAATTTGACACCAAATCGTTTAACCGTTCCCCTAACTCCCCGAAGCGCATTTTCAGCACATTTTCTGCTAGCAACCTTCTAGCTTGCTCAATCCCTGATTCATCCACTGTCAGCGTCGATAATTGCAGCAACAACAGGGCAAATTCACTAGCAGGTAAAGCCGATACCGGGACTAAAAAAACAGTCAAAGGCGCGTCTAATTCACCAAACCTTCCCCGCAGAAAGTTGGCTAAAATCAATCGCTGTCCTTCTTCTCTGCCTCGTAGTTCAGCCGCCTGTAATTGCTCTTGAAACAAAGGTGCGATCGCCATAACCAACTCCCTCTCTTCTCGATCTAATTGCTGTTGTTGATTTGTCCCTAAGTTAGATTGCAACTGGTACGCTAATTCTAGCGCAGTAGCGCGAATTGGGTTCTCGACCGATAACCCACTCAACTGCGATATTGCTCTTTCCTGCACCTTCCCCCTACCCAAGATTCTCAACCACAAGGTTGCTTCTGTTACTGGCAATTGATGGATGACCACAATCGCCGTCCGCCAATATTCTCCTACAAATTAAATTCCTTCAAGCCAGTTCTCTTCGTCTGGGGTAGCATTAAACCCATTTAACAACATTTCTGAGGCTGTCGGAGTCAGAATCCATAGTTTTGGTAATTCTGCTTCCTCACACCTAGTATTTTCTCGTCTCGATCTGCGCTCTAATTCTGCTATTACATCCAACAATTTACTCACACAACTACGCACCTCGCTGACGCTGACGGGATTGCGAAACGGTTCAAACAGCGCCGTCGTGGTTGCCATTTTTCCCAAGATTCCCAGTGTTTCTACGTAATCTGCTCTAGCAGTCCCAGGCGTGAAATAAACATCTATTTCTCGCACTTCTGAATTTACGTCACGACTGGGAGTCACCGTTCCTATAGGCGATAATAGTTCCGACAAATAATCCTTAGCAAACTGGTCGTAAATGAATCGCGTCATCTGTGCGCTCGCGCCAGCGTGCCGGAGGCATATCGCTGCGATCTACTTTTGCCAAATCCTACCATATCTCTTGCTAGCTTACCCCCGATCAATTGTCGCCTAAACCATTTACCAACCAATCACAATATAGATCCATTCCCCCAGGGAAAGGTAGGCATATCCCACTCCTCTTTCTCTTCTATCTGACTCAGCAAAATATATAGAAAAAAGCTTGACAGGTTTCTTTTTTTTCTGATATACTGGAATCGATGAGGAAGAAATATCTTAAAATAATAATTTTGTCAATATTTCGATGATCTAAAGTGTACGCCAAAAAAGCAAGATTGTAAATACCTTAGCGCTCATATCAGCGTTAAAATTAGGAATGAAACAATCTCAAAATAAAGATTGCTCGCTAATGGAACAATTAGGACCAGATCCAAATAGACCTTATCCAATGGCGGATCAACGTCGAGTGGTATTTATCAAAAATTTCGTCAAATCGCCGAACATAATAGTGGGGGATTATTCTTATTACGACGATCCGGTTGACCCGGAAGGGTTCGAGCGCAACGTATTGTATAACTATGAGAGCGATCGGTTAATCATCGGCAAGTTTTGCGGGATCGCTACGGGTGTTAAATTTATCATGAACGGCGCGAACCACAAGCTGGATGGAATTTCCACCTATCCCTTCCCAATTTTCGGACATGGGTGGGAAACAGGGATGGACAAGTTAATCGATCTGCCGAGTAGAGGCGATACGATTATTGGCAACGATGTCTGGATTGGCTACGATTCGTTGATCATGCCCGGAGTTAAAATTGGAGACGGTGCGATAGTGGCGGCGAGATCGGTGGTAGTGAAAGACGTTCCAGCCTACACTATCGTAGGTGGAAACCCCGCAGGTATTATCAAACAAAGATTTAGCGAAGCTGAAATTGCCCAACTGCTGATGATTCGCTGGTGGGATTGGGAAATTGGCAAAATAACGCGGAATATCAATTTGATTATGGAGGGCGATATTGAAGCGCTTCGCAATGCTTCCTGAAAGCGAAGCGAGAATCCCTAATGGCTAATGGCTAATGGCTAATGGCTAGGGTTTTAAGACTAATAGTTATCTCAAAAGAGTTGCTCATGGCTAATGCAAGGAAAAAGGCTCCCATTAGCAATTAGCAATTAGCCATTAGCGATTAGCAACTTGAGTTAATTAGAAACCTCTGCCATTTCAATCACGCGCCCATCATAGTCTTTTACCAAAAAATTGAGCGGCTTATCGCGGCGAATTTTGTGCTTAATACCTCGCGCTTGCACCCGCAGCAGCACTTGTTCTAGACAATCGCGATCGAAGCAGACGTGGCGGTGTCGGTCTTTTTCCCCCATACTAGCGCCAGTAATAATATGCAACTGGGTATTCTTTTTCAGCTGATACCAAAGACCATCCGGCGCATTCAATCCGCTAGTTGTAGAGACGCGGGGAGTAGCGGACATGTAAAGCGGGTCAAAACCAGCAGTCGTACCAAGGGTTTGCTCGTAGTTGTAGTAGTAGTGCAGCGGCACTTCTGCTGCTGACAAGTCTAGCAAACCTTCATAAAAGCGTCGGGCAATCTCTAGATCGGACACCATGATCGTATGAACTTTTGGCGCGCTGGTGAGGAACATCCACATGGCACCTGCATAGGCGACCAGCAGCATCACCATTATCCCTTGGGTTGAAAATAAGCTATCTAACATGGAAGGCAATAGGCACTTAAATTAACTTGACGGAGAGGTCAGCATCTGCTTACCGGGCAAGTTTATTGTAGCAAGCGGGCATCTGCCATGAGCTTGGATCAAAATTTGTGCGCTCGCCGGACAACTGGTCGCATCGCACTTCCTCGCCAGCATACCACGTAGGCTCTCAACGCCAGTTTTTGATCGGATAAGTTTCACTTCGCCGCTTTACGCGCAGCCTGTCTTTGGCCTATCGCCCATACCAACTGGTCATATCATGTCCGGTCGATTACCCATAATTAGCAGCCGGGACACGGCACGATCAAAGTTATCTGTTTGTCCGAGATATATATAATGCCGTGTCCCTACGCAACGACAGAGTGATGTTTTTTATGATGGGCAATTCAACGGATATGATATCAGGACTTATGCAAGGCTATCCGATCGATCCTCCCACTTCCACGAGCGAGGATCGTTGATGTTGATAATTTTGAGAGTGGAAGCATTTTGTTTAACAAATACCGTCAATCCCCGCCAGCAGGATTTAGCATCGGCTTCGTGCAAAAATCGATCGATGATGTGCCAGTAGGTTTCTTGGCAGAACAAAACTAGCCAAGGTTTGCTCGAATCTTGGTAGCGAAAATAAGTCATTGCTGACTCCTCAATTTGTTTAGCTGCAATATCAGTTTTTGGTTAGTTAAAGCGATCGCTATCCGAAAGCGTCACGCTGTTTAAATTCAGGCGGCACGAGGTAGCGCCACCTCCTCGCGGTTGCTTCATCAATCTACGCAAGCAGTTCGCGCATTTACAGGAGAAGAAATGCGCTGCGCGCCGCTATCGCCTCCAACTTGGGCGCGAAGCGCATTTGTATTGTTCAGACGAATTTTTTCATGCTTCAAGATCGAACGATCCGCGTCTAGACATCACCTCCTTGAATATTTTTACATTAGTAAAATTGCTTGCATTTAAAATATTACTTAGGTAAAATATCTTTGTCAATAGTACTTTTGTATAAATGTAAAAATGGAGGCAATAACTTGAGAGGACTAAAGCATGAACAAGAGGGGACGCCCCAAATCGGGCAAGAACCGCAAGACAGTGGGACTGAGTGTAGAACCGGAAGCTTGGGATATGTTCGAGAGCCTAGCCAAGAGCTTCAACATGACCCGCTCGGAACTGGTAGAAGCGATGGCGAGGGGAGATGTCCAGGTAGAAGCGTTAACCCAGAGGCAAGCCTTGGGAAAATTCTTGACCATCTAAAACAACTGCGAGAGCAGTACTTAGCCTATGTGGATGCTCATGGTGAGAGACTTCAAGCTCGTTTCCGTGAGAATAGAAAGCACAGGCTGGAAGCAGTTGAAACGATGGATCAATTGGAAGTAGAAATTATTGAGCTACTAAAAAAAGCTGAAGTAACCGAGGAATCAGAAGATTAACCTTAACCAGCGATCGCATCTGCCCGATCGCTGGTTTTGCTTTGAGCTATCCATCCGGGCGGCAAAGCCGCAGATCGTAGCGATCGCATATACAGCGGATTGCTTTCTCAGTGAGCGAAAGCGTTATCGCTGAGTTTGTCAAGCGCGCAGTATTAATGCTGCCGCTATACTTGCCTTGCGGTGTACCTCATCCGACTGCAATCCGATATATTAGGGTGATTGCTAAAGATTCGTTGCCACGGCGAGTGGCTAAAGCTGTGCGAATTCCTCAATTTCCAGAAAGCAACCACCCACTGGTCAAGTCGGTATCTCATCATAGCGACCAGGAATTGCTGACTTTGTTTCAGCGCTATCCCGACGAGGGGAAATACTTTACGGCGATTTTCTGTCGCTACAGTCCGATTGTATTTACCTTAATCGGACATAGCGCGCGATCGCCCGTTCAAGCTGACTACCTGTTCGCTATCACCTGGCGGCATATCTTTCACGCTATCGGGGAATTGGACTTGCGCGGCGCTTCCGTACCCGGTATGGAGAATTTTAACCTGCAAAACTGGATCATCAACATGACGGCGCTGTGTATCAACCAAGCCGAACTGCCCCCTGTAGAATCGATCCACTACTGCTTACAGGAAGCCTCGCCGCCCCTGTGGTGCTACGTCCAACAAGCATTAGATCTCCTACCACCCATAGAGCGCTTGGTAACTTTAATGACCCAGACCTTTCACTGGAGCGAAGCGCGAATTTCAGCTTATCTGCAAGCAGAGGGAGAAAGTGTTTCGCCAGATCAGATCAAAAATGCCATCCAAACTGGCTGTCAACGGCTACAAATGTTCTTACCCGCCGATATTCGCGCCATTTATCTGGGGCAAGATATTAGTAACCAAGAGCAAGAATCGGAATTGGATCTGCCCAGCCTTCTTTAACGAGGGAGAGGGAAGAGAGAACAACTGATGAAAGGAAAAATCATAAGTCAGCAAATAAAGCAAGTGGGAGTTAAAAAAATTTATAGCGGTTTGCATTCGGTGATGGTACACCTTCGTTGGTATAGCGGCAGCATGAATGCTGCCGCTATACAAACGAAACCAAAAGGCTTTACTTCACTCGCTGGCAAACCGCTGTATTTTTTGCTCCTCTGCTTCTGTACTCCTCTGCTGCTTGGCTCCTCTGCCCCTCTAATTCCTTACCCAGCTACCGATAACCTGAATCAACAAATCGACAACATCCGCATCAACAACGGTACTCAAGGGGAACAGCGGGATGAAGCGGATCGGTTAGTTCGCCAAGGCTCCCAGCAGCAGCACCAAGGAAACCTGGAGAAAGCAATTTCTTACTGGTGGCAAGCGCTGGAAATTTATGATCAAATTGGCGATGTAGAAGCCGTTGGTCGCACTTACGATTTTATTGGGTTGGCTTATGGGGAATTACGTCGTTACCCAGAAGCCGAGGATGCTTTTAGACGGCGACTAGCAGTTGCTCGCAGTAATAAAGACCTCCAAGGGCAAATTTTTGGTCTGAATAACCTGGGTAGTATTCTCCTCGAACGGCAGAATTTCCCAGAAGCCAGAACGACTTTTGCCGAAGCATTAGCTATTTCCCGCAGCGTCAGAAACTTTGCTGTTGAAGGAGCGTCGCTGTCGAATTTGGGTAGAGTAGCAGCTGTAGAGAAAGATTACGATCGCGCGATTAAACTATACGAAGCTGCGGCAACATTACGCCGTCGAGGTAATGACCCACTTGGGGAAGCGAATACTTTCAATAATTTAGGCGATGCTTACCTAGCCATTCATCGCTACTCTGATAGCATTGGAGCTTACGGTGCAGCACTAGGAATTGCTAGAGAAAGGCGCGCCCCCAATATCCAATTTCGCGCCATCGATGGTTTAGTCGTGGCGCACGGTTCAGTAGGGCGAACCGAGCGCTGGTTGCAATTGCTACAGGAAAGGTTAGCGATCGCCAGAGAAACCGAAAACCTGCACCAACAACTCAAATCTTTGCAGTTGTTGGCCCAGTTCTATCAGAAACAAGGCAATTATGCCGAAGCTGCTAGAGCTTACCATCAAGCGATCGCCATAGCCCATATTTTGCACGCTCCTGAACATAGGGGCACGGCGGGCAACAGATGGTTTTGACCATGGCAAAAAGATCCTGAAACTAGGGGCACGGCGGGCAACAGATGGTTTTGACCATGGTAAAAATGGTTGATGCCGTGCCCCTACTAAGGGCACGGCGGGCAACAGATGGTTTTGACCATGGTAAAAAGATCCTGAAACTAGGGGCACGGCGGGCAACAGATGGTTTTGACCATGACAAAAAGATCCTGAAAGTACGGGCACGGCGGGCAACAGATGGTTTTGACCATGGCAAAAATGGTTGATGCCGTGCCCCTACTGCCGCACATATTTTGCACGCTCCTGAAAATAGGGGCACGGCGGGCAACAGATGGTTTTGACCATGGCAAAAAGCTCCTGAAACTAGGGGCACGGCGGGCAACAGATGGTTTTGACCATGGCAAAAAGATCCTGAAAGTAGGGGCACGGCGGGCAACAGATGGTTTTGACCATGGCAAAAATGGTTGATGCCGTGCCCCTACTGCCGCACATATTTTGCACGCTCCTGAAAATAGGGGCACGGCGGGCAACAGATGGTTTTGACCATGGCAAAAATGGTTGATGCCGTGCCCCTACCTGCGATTCTGTGTATTGCCAGGTCCAGTTGGGCGGGTGCTACCGCCACCCGTGACGGATGGTGTAGTGCTACCGCTGCCCGAATTGTTGATAAAGTTGGCACACATACGATCGAGTTCTTCCGCCGTCAACGAACCAACTCCTTGACCAGTGCCAGTGGTAGTCGCGGTAGTGCCGCTGGCGGTGTTACCCGTCGTGCTGCCGGTGCGGTTCGTCGTGTTGCGACTGGTAGTCGTTCCAGTAGTTCCCGTGGCGAGGTTACCCGTCGTGCCGCCGGTGCCGTTGCTTTGCTGCGCTTGGTTTCTGTTCATGTTCATGTACTCAGCACAGATGCGTTGCATATCCGCCGGGTTTGTACCGCCAGGAGTGGGATTGGTGGTTTGAGCGTGAGCGCCATAGCTAACCAGTAAGCTGCTGCAAATAGCACCCACAATCCCTAAATGCTGTTTAAATCTCATTGCTTCATCTCCCTAATTCAATGCGATTGTTTCGCAGGAAAAAACCGGGTTTCTTCCACTCAGAGAAGCCTTTCTATTCGTTAACCTCAACTGAAAAACCCGGTTTGAAACGATAACTGTCTTGCCGATCTAGGCTGTTTCCCACAATTGACGGACTTTGCCAGGAAGCCAACTCGCTATTTCTTGAATCCGTTCTGCGGATAATTCATCTTTGGTTGCAGAAAATACGGCTTTTACAACCTGTTCCCGATCCCGTTCTGG
The DNA here is from genome assembly GCF_041929235.1 of Microseira sp. BLCC-F43. Lineage (NCBI taxonomy): Bacteria > Bacillati > Cyanobacteriota > Cyanophyceae > Aerosakkonematales > Aerosakkonemataceae > Microseira > Microseira sp. BLCC-F43. The sequence goes on along the minus strand of NZ_JBHFNP010000080.1, from coordinate 7,951 downwards.
CGGCATCCCGCCTTCATTCGCCACGCGGAACAGAAAGCGATCGTCATCAATTTTGAAAATACCGGGGCCTTGCCACGGTGGACGCACCCGACTCAAGAATCCTACAATCGGATTTGTATCTTTCCAAAGGTCTGCAATTTCCATTTGCAGCGCTTTATCTTTGGTTTCTAGGATTTCTTCGTGCAGTTCTTCTGCCACCCGATCCGATGCTTCAGTTGTCATCAAATCGCGCATCACGCGAAATACAACTTCTGTAATATCTCTGGCGTCAAACAAATCGGGGATGTCGCCATAAATCATAACTTTTTCCAGGAAAGGCATATCTTTGTCATCAATAGATACGGCTTGGCTTTCCTTGGCAGGAGAGTATTTTTCTCCCAATCTTTTCAACAGGTATTGACCTTTTTCGGTCAGTTCTGCATCTTTTAAAGTGAAAGACTCTGGAGCATTATTCCCTGTCACATCAGCATTGATATATTCATTTAGAGTCAAATATTCCAGGTGTTGCTCCAAACTATCCAATGTCAAGTCGCGTCCGTCGAAGTCCGAATTGGTAAAATTGACTTCATGAGGTGTTTGATTGCTATTGGTTTCATCAATCTTTTTCAGCAAAGTGTAGGAAATATCATCTCTTAAATTAGTAATCGTCATGGAAGTCTCTAAAGGCTTTGATGCGGCAACGATCTTGAGCCTATTCCGAAACCTTCCCACTCTGCATCCGCCTTAAGAAACATGTCAAAAGTGAGGTTAATTGAAATTATTATTTACGAGGTGTAGGTGGTATAATTCTATCTAAAGAAAGAGGAAAAATTGGTAAATAATCGATAAAAAATATAATCTACAGCCAAACAACTAACACTTACATTAATCAATATAGGACTGATAAAAATGCAACTGAATGCAGGATGCGAGATTTTGTTTGAAGCGATCGCACCAACTCCCCTAATTCTGATGCTCAGACCCCGCAGCGGATTGGCGCAATGGGTGTTCCAGGAAGAATACGTAATGGAACCAAACGTACCAGTGCTAGAATATACTGATAGCTACGGGAATATATGTCAGCGACTCGTTGCGCCCCAAGGTGCATTTCGCATTCGCGCCACCGCCAGCGTCGTAACGGCAGATCAAATCGATGTGCAAGCGGGTGCGCCATTCGTACCCGTGCAGAACTTACCCGACAGCGTGCTTCAGTTTATCCTACCGAGTCGGTATTGTCCGAGCGATCGCATGGGCGACCAAGCATCTAAAATCGTAGCCGATAGCGAGCCTGGTTACGACCAAGTAGAAGCAATTCGTCGCTGGATTCAGACGAATGTTGCATATAAATACGGCACTAGCGATGCTTCGACCTGGGCGTTAGAAACCATAGAAAAACAGGTTGGCGTCTGCCGCGACTTTGTCCATTTAGGAATATCTCTTTCTCGCAGTTTAAATATACCGGCGCGCATGGTGGTAGGGTATTTGTACGAACTAGAACCAATGGACTTGCACGCCTGGTTTGAAGCATTTGTAGGCGATCGCTGGTACACCTTTGACGCCACCCAAAAAGAACCGCGGGGAAACCGCATCGCCATTGCCTACGGACGGGATGCAGCAGATGTCGCCCTAGCAACCCAATTTGGGCCTATAAATTTAACACAAATGCGCGTTTGGGTCAAGGAAATTTAAGATTTTAGATGGCAGATTTGAGATTTGAGCGGCTCACCGGCAAAGAAACCGGGTTTCTGTGAAAAATCGTGGATTTGGAACGAGATCTAGGCAAAGAAACTTTGGTGATGGCAAGGTCGGGGGATTTTAGATTTTAGCGGCTCACCGGCAAAGAAAGCAGGTTTCTGTGAAAAATCGTGTATTTGGAACGAGAGATCGGCAAAGAAACCCGGTTTCTTCGTTTAACGAGATATTTCGTGGTTCCACAGATTGGTTGGTAAAACCCGCCCCTACAGCGCGCTCACCTGCTCACCTGCTCACCTGCTCACTTGCTCACCTGCTCGCCTACGCGGCGCGGTAAGGTAACGGTAAATGTTGTGCCGCAATCGAGGATACTTTCAACCCGGATGTGACCTTGATGATTTTCGACGATCGCAGATGCGATCGCTAGCCCTAACCCCGATCCTGCTGCGACGGCGCGACTGCGCGCCTGATCGACGCGATAAAAGCGATCGAATAGGTGCCCTAGGGCATCTTCTGGAATACCAATGCCGGTATCTTTTACTTTGACTTGCAACTGGGTATAGTTGTGGCGTCCAATTTGCTGTAATTCTACGTCAACTCGACCCCCTGGCAAGGTATATTGCACCGCATTACCCACCAAATTTGTAAATAAACGCGCCAGTTGATCCCAGTCTCCCTCCAGGGTATAAATTTCCTCTGATATATCGACAGTTATGTCAGTTGGTGGTTCTACTAGATCTAAAGATAGGTTAATGTTTTTTGAGGCAGCTACCAAACGTTGTTCTTCGATCGCTTCCATTAATAAGGCATCCAGAGGAACCGGAGTAAAACAAGGCTGTACCATGCCACTATCTTGTCTTGCCAAAAACAGCAAATCGTCCACCAATCGCCCCAGTCGCTGGGTTAATCTTTCTATCACCTGTAACTGCTGCCTATGCATCTGGGGTTCTAAATCTGGATCTGCCAAAGCCACCTGTACGTTAGTTTGAATCGTGGCAATTGGGCTTCTGAGTTCGTGGGAAGCGTCGGCGGTGAATTGTTTGAGGCGTTGATAAGATTCTCGCACGGGTTTCATTGCCAGTCCGGAAAGAAACCAGCCAATTGCTGCTACAGAGATTACCATCAAACCAATGCCCAAACTGAGATCGAAAATTAGCTCGCGGCTGGGTTTTGTTACTTCAAACCAAGGATGGCTGACCCGGAGATAACCTAATACCTGTCGTCCCATTTCTACCCGTTCGGTTACTTGCCGCAAGACGAGAGTGGAGGGTGCAATTTTCGATTTTGGAGCGAGGATTTTGGATTGGTAATTGTCCTCTGCTATGGGAAGAAGCACGGGGACATTGCCCCTAGTCACTTGCTCCCCTGCTTTGAAGCTCACCTGCTCACCCGCCCACCTCACCACGCGCACGGTTTCCCCGGTACGGTTGAGATGGATGGGAATATTGAGTGGGAAGGAAAAAGTAGACCACAATAATTCGCCAGTCGGACTGAACCACTCTAAGTCAATCCGATCGTCTTCGACGGTGTCGGCATTGTCTGGAAAACTGGCTTCTAGATTAATACGCAATTTGCCATCCCCCGCACTGTTGACTGGATCGATGACCAGGGATCGCACTACCACTTCCACCACATGGTTAAGCGTATCATCGACCCGTTCAATTAAAGTGCTGCGGACGTACATATAAACCCCCGTCGCAAACAGCAGCAGCACCACTGCGGTGACGGCTGTGTACCAAAGAGCTAAACGCCTGCGAGTTGCTTGAAACATTAAGCTATTTTAGGACACTTGGCAGCTTCATCTGTAGCACCCAAGGTACGAAAATGTAAGCCCTAGCCCCTAGACCCTAGTCCCTAGCCCCAATGCTTGTCAAATGTTTTAGCTTGAGATTCCTGGAATTTCTCTGGTATCTATTGTAGGAGTTAGTAGCAGGTGGTAGACTCTCCCCGCTCAGCAATCTGCCCTTGGTTGAAACACAGCAAACTCTACTCTTTAAAAGGTTTTCAAAAGCTTTATCAAAACTCGATTCATTTTAACCGGATATTTAACAAGCTGTTTGGAAAACATAAGTAGGGAATACAAACCAACCCAATATTTCCATCAAACATTGTTGCTCTAATCGACGTTAAAAAAATTAAGGTGATCGATATGTCTTCTCGCCACAACAAAAACAACTCTCCGTTAGTTCGCATTGTCTACTCTAAGGTCAAAGTTAACGGTAAACTAGAGTTAGTGCCGATGGAGTTATATGCTGATGGTTCGGTCAAACGAGTTGTTTGAGTACGATCAAAAGCCCTCCAACGGCTATCTTTGAAGCAAATCTGTGTTGTAATATAGTCCGTTGGAAGTCTGGGCGCCGATCGAGGATCGAGGTACGCTATTGTTGCATAAAGTAGGGTAAGGAGAGACTGTGCAAAAACAGGTTGTAACTGAGGCACCCCAACGGTTTTCCGTGCTGGGACTCCCAGTTCATCTCTTAGATGATTATCCAGGCTGGCTGATAGAGCGGTTGAAAAGGCGTATGGGCGGTCACGTGGTGACGCTAAATGCTGAAATGACCGTGCAGGCAGAGCAAAATGCTAACTTGGCTGATGCGATCGCCCAAGCCGAGTTGGTAATCCCCGATGGATCGGGAGTAGTCCTGTACTTGCGTTTCCAAGGTAAGCAGGTGCAGCGTTGTCCGGGTATTGAATTGGCAGAGTCTCTCTTGTGGCAAGCTGGGCAAATGGGCAAGTCTTGGCCTGTATTTTTCTACGGCGGCGCACCCGGAGTAGCTCAGGAAGCAGCAGAAATGTGGCAGCGTAGAGTACCGGGGTTAGCGATCGCCCGCACCGCTCACGGCTATCTCTCGCCCCAAGAAGAACAACAACTGCTACAAACCCTCCAAGATTTACAGCCCCGCCTGATTTTAGTCGGTTTGGGCGTCCCGCGCCAAGAATTGTGGATCGCCCAAAACCGTCACCTTTGTCCCCACGCCACTTGGATCGGCGTTGGTGGCAGTTTCGATATCTGGGCAGGTAATAAGTCCCGCGCTCCGGCTTGGTTCAGAAATAATCATTTAGAGTGGCTTTATCGTCTGTATCAAGAACCTTGGCGTTGGCGGCGAATGTTGGCATTACCCCTGTTTGCGTGGCGCGCTTTGATTCGCAGTTAAGCTGTTTGTAGTAAGGACTTCAGTCCTGCTTCTTTACCCGTTGAGGACTGAAATCCCTACTACGAACAATAACAAAATTCATATCATTTTTTATGAAGACCCTGCTTGATACAATCATCGTGAGTTTGATAGCAATTACTTGCTTATTTTTAGCATTAATTGTAGGTGCAGTTATTGCAGTAATTACAGGTATTCCTAGTGTTTTAATTAGCAATATAATATTTTTAACATTCATTAGTTTCTTATTATTTGAAATCTATCTGAGAACAATAAAGCCAGTTCAATTAATCTTTAAAGGACAGTACGAGCGGGCTTTGGCACTTTTGAATAGAAATTTAAAGAGTTTCTATGCGCACTTAAGTAGAGATCTTAAAAACGCAACTATTTATAATCTAGCATATGTTAACCATCAGCTTGGTCGCTTTGAAGATTCAATTGAGTGGTTAGATAAGCTAGACAGCCGAAAATTAGATAAGAATTTAAAAGGGTTATATTACAGCTTATACGCTGCAAATCTGTTAATGCTAGAGAGAGATTTAGATATCGCAGAAAACTATTTAGATCTGGCATTACCTTTAATTAAAATAGTTTCTCTCAAATTGTCGTACTGTTACTTATATTTATTGAAAAATGATACAGTAAAGGCCAAAGAAAAATTAGAGGAATATTTAGAAGAAAAGAAACGCGATCGCAACTTTCAAATGGGTATGGGGACAGCTTATTTTATCGATAATGACTTTAAGATCCTTCTGGAAAACTTTTACTTTGGTAGATATTATCAAGCTATCAATGACATAGAACGAGCGAGGGAAGACTTTTCAAAAGCATCCACTTTTGCTTATGATAACGTCTACCGCGCCAAGGCAATTGAATATTTAAGCAAAATTAGTTAAGTATAACAATGGTAATTGGTAAAGCGTCCTCTATAACAGCTGACATTTAGTCAACTATCAACTATCAACTATCAACTATCAACTATCAACTATCAACTACCTCAATTGACGTTCCCGAATTCGCTCCAAAGTTCCGGTAGGAATAGAAGCAATTAACTGGCGCGTATAGTCTTTGCTTGGTTCGCGGTAAATCATTTCGGCGGGGCCAATTTCTTCGATTTGACCCCGGTTCATTACCATGATGCGATCGCTCATAAATTTCACCACGTTTAAGTCGTGGGAAATAAAGATATAAGTCAGTCCAAATTCTGCTTGCAATTCTTTTAACAAATTCAAGACTTGCGCCTGCACCGAAACATCCAGCGCCGAAACCGACTCATCGCAAATAATAAACTTAGGATTGAGCGCCAAAGCACGCGCGATGCAGGCACGCTGGCGCTGTCCGCCAGAAAATTCGTGGGGATAGCGGTGCATCCAGTTAGGATTTAAACCTACCCGTTCTAACAAATAGGCGACGCGATCGCGATGTTGGCGGCGGCTTTTATTGGCAGCGTGAATTAACAAAGGTTCCATCACCGCGTCCCCAATTTTCATGCGCGGATCGAGGGAACTAAACGGATTTTGAAACACAATTTGCACATCCCGCCGCAGTTGCTGGAGTCTTCTTCCCGTTAAATTAGTAATATCTTGCCCTTCAAAGACAATCTGACCGCTCATCGGTTCGATTAATCGAATTAAAGTGCGAGCGAGGGTACTTTTACCGCAACCTGATTCTCCCACCAATCCCAATGTTTCCCCCGGATAAACATCAAACGAAACCTTATTTACTGCCATAAAATAACGTTTCGTTTCGCCAAACATGCCCCGTTCTGGAAAACCTACCTTTAACTCGCGCACCGATAAAAGTGCCTCTTCCCCTGGGAACATATTCCCCGACGCAGAGATATCTCCCCTGCTCCTTTTGTCCCCCGCCGTCGTGCTTTTTTCCCGAATTTCTATTTCGCCGTTTTCACCTGTCACGACTTCCATAAAATCAGCCACCGTGGGTAAATATTTCAACTGCTGATTGAGTCGGGGACGACAAGCTAACAATCCCTTGGTATAGGGATGGCGAGGGTTAGAAAAAATTTGCCAAACTAAACCAGACTCGACGATTTTTCCTTGATACATTACCGCCACCGCGTCTGCTATTTCCGCAATTACACCTAGATCGTGGGTAATAAATATCATCGACATGCCGCGTTTGCTGCACAACTCGCGCAACAATTCGAGGATGGTCGCTTGCACGGTTACGTCTAAAGCGGTGGTAGGTTCGTCAGCAATTAACAGCGTGGGGTTGCAGGAAATTGCCATTGCAATCATCACCCGCTGAATTTGACCGCCGGAAAGTTGGTGGGGATAGCGGTCGAGGATTGCCAGTTTTTTCTGGTTGATGTGCTGGGATATTTCCCCTTCTGTGGGTTCTGATTGGCGGATAGGTAATTGTTGTCTAAATTCCAGATAATTTTGGCGTAACGTCTCGTCAGAAGGAAGCAGTTTGACTTCAAGGAGGAGAGAGATCGCAATTCGCCGCGCCTCTGTTTGCGAAACGTTCTGATGCTGGCGAATTGCTTCCACCAACTGAAACCCAATTGTATAAACCGGGTTGAGGGAACTCATCGGTTCCTGGAAGATCATCGCAATCTTACCGCCCCGATATTGTTGCATTTTAGACCTTGGCAACCGCAGCAAATTGATCGGAGGTTCCGTGGGGCGAACTTCTTCTCCTTGATCCACAAATGCCTGAAACCAAATTTCGCCGCTAACTTGGCTGGGTGGGGGGATTAAACCCATCACCGCGAGACTGGTGACGGATTTCCCAGACCCCGACTCGCCGACAATTCCCAGAGTTTGCCCCCGCTTGACTTCAAACGAGATACCGTCAACGGCTTTAATCGGTTTTTCAGCGGTAGGAAATTGGACTTGCAGGTTCTGGACGGCAAGGACGGTGTCGTATTGATTAGATGCGGATAAATTGGAGGAATTAGAAGTTTTTCGTAAAGAATTAGAATCCATAACTATAGCCATCTTGTAGTTGAACAAACTGAACACCTTTCATCTAAAACCTTACGGGAGATGGGAAACCACCATCTTTTAAGTGGTGGAGGAACATCGACGCGGCATTTTTAAATGCCTAGGACATGCCATAATTAACACAGACACTTTGACCTTTAAAGGCGGGTGAAACTCCCA
>NZ_JBHFNP010000008.1:0-4944 GCF_041929235.1 Microseira sp. BLCC-F43 | reverse complement strand
GTTTTTTTTTATATTGTTTTTTTTGTTTGTTTTTTTTTTGGTTGTGGTTTGGTTGGGGTTTTTTTTGTTTTTTTTTTTGTTGGGGGTGGGGGTTTGGGTGTTGTTGGTGTTGGTGGGGGGGGGTTGTTTTTTTTTTGGCCCCCCCCCCCACCGCTCTTGCCTTGCGCGATAACGCTTTCCCTCATACGGCTGCAATCCGCTGTAGCCACATATTAAACGCACTACCCGGCAAAAACATTTCCGCCTTGATGAAAATTAGACTTGATATCATGTCCTTAAGATTACCCATAATCATCAGCCGGGACACGGCATGATTAACGTTATCTGTTTGTCCGAGAAATCTATGATGCCGTGTCCCTACGCAACGACGAGGTGAGGTTTTTTTATGATGGGCAATTCAACGGACATCATATCACCCGTATGCTCGCAGGCACTGGCAGGTTGGTGCTTGAACAAGCTCAAGCCCGATCTATAGCGGATTGCACATGAGGTACACCTTCGTTTGTGTAGCGGCACCCTTAAGGGTGCCGCTATACAAACGAAGCCATAAGGCTTTTCCTCACACGAAAAGCAATCCGCTGTAATATCATGTCCGCTAGCAACGGTTGTGTATAGTTTTTAGTGCTGTAGGGGCGGGTTTTACGAGAGATCGTTGCCAGCAGCGCAAAGAATAAATAAACCCGCCGCAGCTTACTTGGATGCTCAGGCGGCTAACTTGTTTTACCATATAGTAAAATAGTAATGCGAAAATTAAGTTACTCCATCTATGGCTAAAACTTCCTTGAACAACTCAGCTTTTTCGACGCAGCCCTCCAAAGAAGAGGGAATTTCAAAACTTCCACCAGAGGCTTTGGCTTATGTGGCTGACTTTTTTAAGGTTTTATCGGAAGTCAGTCGATTACAAATTGTCTGCTGTCTTAAGTCGGGGTCGAAAAACGTCACCCAAATTATGGAGGAAACTGGTCTGGGACAAGCCAATGTTTCTAAGCATTTAAAGCTGCTGGCTCAAGCGGGAATTGTCAGTCGCACGCAGGTTGGAGTCAGCGTTTACTACGAAATTGCCAATCCTTTTTTATTTGAATTGTGCGACTTAGTTTGTCACTCCCTGTTATCCCAAATCCAGAAACAAAACCAGCAGATCAAACAACTTAAAATACTTCAGAGTTAAAATTAACTATCTTAGATTAAGTTGAGACGCTGGTTTATTGATTTATTACACTTTTGCTATTACTGATACATCTCCACATTGTTGGTTAGCTGGGACTGCTTCAGCGATTTTTTGCGGATTTGGCAAGTTAAGGTTACGCATAAATTCAATGAAGCTTGCCCGATCTTTACCAACAAATCGGGGATTATATTTCTTTTCTTCACCAATACTAGAAACTGTATGCCCTCTGTAGTCGTGACCCGGATAAACGAATGTCTCGTCTGGCATGGTAAATAGTTTTTGAGTAACATGGTCGTACATCAAACTGGGATTGCCGCTTTGGAAATCAGTACGTCCGCAACCGCGAATCAATAGGGAATCTCCGGTCAGCACTCTGTCTTGATTTACCAAGTAAGACATATGGCTGTCAGTGTGACCTAAAGTAGCGATCGCTTTAATTTCAACATCTCCCAATTTTAAAACTTCCCCATCTTTGATCGAGCGGTTGGCGCAAGGTACCTGGGCATTTTCCGGCACTATTCCTTCACAAAATGTCAGTTATCGCAGCTTTTGGGTTCCCGTAATGTGGTCGGCGTGAATATGCGTTTCCAAGCAGTAGCGCAGCGTTAGCCCCAATTCTTGAATCAATTTCCAATCGCGATCTACTTGCTCGAGTACTGGATCGACCAAAACGGCTTCTTTGGTCTTTTCATCCGCAATTAAATATGTGTAAGTGCTAGTTTCATTGTCGTACAATTGGCGGAATAGCATATCTTTTGCTCCTTGTGGCAATTCTGTTTTGTAAGTGAAGGTTGAAGAGGACGCAAAGACGCGGGGAAACACCGGACGCGGGGATCTTTGCCTCTGGACCCGCCAGGGATTGAAAGATCCTGTTGGCGAATCAACTGCGGGGTTTGACCCCTCCCCAACCCCTCCCCGCTGCGGGGAGGGGCTTCAATTGCTCCCCCTTCCCTTGCGTCTTCAAACCGTTGTTTGCGAATTCGCTCTTCCTGCGGGGAGGGGCTTCAATTGCTCCCCCTTCCCTTGCAGGGAAGGGGGTTGGGGGGTTAGGTTTTTTGATTTGTCAACCGGATCGTTTATTCCCCGGCTGGTTTTATGGGTAGTGATAAGGCTGTAAGATGTGGGTAAGGACAAGGTCTACAGCGGATTGCAGGTGAGTGAGCTACACTTTCAATGGCTGCAATCTAAGCTGCGGGAGCATTTACATCCAATAAAGAGGCGGGCAAGATGCCCACCCCACAAGAAGAAGCGAAAATTTGACTCTCAAATTAGGTGCGTAGCAGCTTACTATCGTGGCTCCGATCGTAACGAAAGTTTAAGCGTTGGTAACGACAGCTCGAACGTTGGTAACGACAGCTGGAACGTTGGTAACGACAGCTTAAGCGTTGGTAACGACAACTCGAACGTTGGTAACGACAGCTTGAGCGTTACAGCAGATTGCAAGTGAGTGAGGTACAGCCTTTTGGCTGAGTTTGTGTAGCGGCAGCAAAAATGGCTGCCGCTACACAAACTCAGGTGTAGCTCACAAGGGTTGCAAGCCGCTATATAGCGGATTGCCAGTGAGTGAGTTATAGCCTTAAGGCTAAGGAATGCAATAGCGGCAGCAAAAATGGCTGCCGCTATTGCATTCTTTCGGTGTACCTCATACGGCTGCAATCTGCTGTAAAGCCAGGGGATTCCAGTCAGGAATAATTTTCTTCTTCTCGGGCGTCTTCCCTTAAATGTTGTACTACTATATAGTAATATGATTGATGTGGTTTGGCAAGAGCAACGAGGAGCTTTGACCTGGTTACCAAGTAAATTTAGTTAAGCAGCCAGAGCATTGTAACAGCGATCGCTCGCGCCAACCCTTGTCCAGCAAAACAAAGAGAAATGGTAATATCAATTCCGCAACAGTCCCAGACACCTGCTTCGGCGACAGTCCCCGCCATCAGTAAAACAGTTCACCATCAAATCGCTATCCTGGGTGGAGGCGCTGCTGGGATCGCCACCGCCTCTCTACTGTTGAAAAGAGACGCCTCCCTAGACATCGCGATCGTCGATCCATCCGACCAGCATTACTACCAACCCGGTTGGACGCTGACAGGAGGAGGGGTATTTCGGATTGAGGATACCGTTAAACAGCAAAGAGACGTCATTCCGCCACAAACCACCTGGATCAAAGACCGCGCAATTAAATTAGACCCCGATAACAATGCAGTCATAACCGCAGCAGGTATCCAAGTTAAATATGACTATTTAGTAATTTGCCCCGGCATTCAGATAGACTGGCATCTGATTGAAGGACTGAAAGAATCAATCGGTAAAGATGGCGTTACCAGCAACTATTCTGCTGATTTTGCCCCCTATACCTGGGAATTAATCCGCAAATTTTCCGGTGGAAACGCCCTATTTACTTTTCCCAATACACCAATTAAATGCGGGGGCGCACCGCAAAAAATCATGTACATGGCGGATGATGCCTTCCGCAGTCGATCGGGAGTTCGTCAGCGCAGTAATGTGATGTTCTTGACCGCAGCAAGTACGATGTTCTCGGTGCCGGAATATTCAGCCTTGTTAGATGGAGTAATCAAAAGGCGGGAAATTGAAGTTAAGTTTCGCCACAACCTGAAAGCGATTCAAGCTGACACTAAAACAGCGATTTTTGACGTTCTTGATAATAACGGCAACGTTATCGATCGAGTCAGCTACAAGTACGACATGATTCACGTTGCGCCGCCCCAGAGCGCTCCTGACTTGATTAAACAAAGTCCTTTGGCTGTAGCCGATAGTCCCTATGGCTGGGTGGATGTAGATAAATACACGCTGCAACATAATCGATATCCCAACGTATTTGGTTTGGGAGATGCTTCTTCGCTACCTACGTCGAAAACCGCTGCGGCAATTCGCAAACAAGCGCCGATTGTAGCAGAAAATTTATTGGCTTTAATTGGCTCAAAGCCTTTAATAAATAAGTATGACGGTTATACTTGCTGTCCTTTAATTACGGGGTATGACAAGACGATCATGGCAGAGTTTAATGGTTACAATAGCGTGCCGCTTTCTAGTTTTCCGCTTAATCCTATTAAAGAACGCTGGATTATGTGGAAAATGAAGACAACGGCTTTACCTTGGATTTACTGGCATCGAATGCTGAAGGGAGAGAAATTCGAGGGGGATTACATCAAGTTCATGCAGTGGAAAAAGTGATAGCGATACTGGAGGAAATATTATGGCAGAGTTTAATTGGTTAACTGCCCTTGTTGGCGGTTTGCTAATTGGGTTCAGCGCTACCCTCTTACTGGCATTCAACGGTCGTATTGCTGGTATTAGTGGCATTGTCAATAGTGCCATTACCTTTAGGAAAGATGAAATCTGGCGCTGGATGTTCATCTTGGGGATGTTACTAGGCGGTGCGATCTACGAATATGGACTGGCATCTCAGCCAACTCCAAAGTCTACATTCGCCCCTTTGGCAGCGATCGCTGGCGGTTTTCTCGTCGGTTTCGGCACCCGGATGGGCAGCGGTTGCACCAGCGGTCATGGGGTGTGCGGGTTAGGTCGATTATCCCTGCGATCCTTTGTTGCGGTTCTGATCTTCCTCATCACTGCGATTCTCACAGTATTTATTGTGCGTCGCGTACTGGGGTTGAGTTTTTGACACTCGCCGCTATAAATAGACGGCGATTCTTTCGAGGCATAGTAACTATGCGTAAAGAGAACCAAAATACCGAGCAACCGAGTATTCGAGTTCAGCACTGCGCGGTGCGGCGGATAAAGGGGCGAATGCGATTCGC